>CAZUGG010000019.1:0-4001 GCA_964619905.1 uncultured Dehalococcoidia bacterium | reverse complement strand
GTGAGAGGATTTCGTGCGCCTCTGCAATGTCCCCTGCGAGCACGGCGAAGGCTTCGCTCATAGCTGTAGCCGCGATCGCTGACTGACTTCCAGGACTTTCTCCGCCTATAACGAGTACGCGACGCATTGAAAAAGCTTCCTCTACTCAGTTGGGACGGTTGCATGATAGCAGACCTAATTCTCGCGACGGCATCTCACGATTGAATATCAGGATGCACAGGTGATGCACGCTTTTCTCCAGAAGGTGCCGTTCGGATTTAATGAATGTCAAAGTCGAGCCGGGTCTGATGCGAGAAAGACCCGGGGACTGCGAGATATGCGAATGGCGCCGGCAACCAGGCGGAAGAGTAGAGGAGCGACAGGACCGCCGTCGATTAGACCCTTTGCACGTTCGCGAGAGGTGACGCGTCTAGGTATTGGCGTCGGGAGGATGTAATGGGCCTGGTTGGTCTAGGAGATTAGAGAACTAAACCTCGAGGATTGTGCCGTTACCACCAGATCTTCCCCTCGGTTCGCTTTAGAACCTCGTAGTAGTCTTTAGTCCAAAGTTCGGTGCTCAAATACTTCCAGCCTCCGTCGGCCAGCAAGCAAAGGATGTTCCCCTCGGTCATTCGCTCTGCGACCTTCTGGGCACAGGCGACTACGGCACCACTTGAGATGCCAGCAAAGATGCCCTCACGTTCGCAGAGTGACCGGGTAGCCGCGAACGATTCCTTGCTCGTGATGATCCGTTGCCCGTCGAGTACTGACTGGTCGAGTATAGGCGGGATGAACCCATCTTCGAGGCTTCGCAGTCCCTGGATGAGCTCGTCCGGATGAGGTGCGACTGCGATTACTTTGGTTTCAGGGTTATGCTCCTTGAGCCTCCGTCCGTTGCCTGTGAGCGTACCGCCAGTACCTAGGCCTGCGATGAAAACATCCACTCTGGGCAGATCCCGAAGGATCTCCTCTGCCGTGCCTTCGTAGTGAGCGAGACAGTTCGCCTCGTTCCCATATTGGTACGGCATGAAGTAGATGTCATCGTTACGGGCGAGTTCTTGGGCAACCTGGATTGAGCCATTGCTTCCTCTTTTTCCGTCGGAGAGGATGATCTCGGCCCCATATGTATCGAGAAGCTGTCGGCGCTCCATGCTGACGTTCTCCGGCATAACGACCTTGACGCGGTAGCCTTTTAGGCGTCCGATCATCGCGATGGAGATGCCGGTGTTTCCGCTGGTCGGCTCCAGGATGATACGGTCTTTTGTAAGTGAGCCATCAGCCTCTGCCGCCTCGAGCATGTACTTGGCAATCCGGTCTTTAACAGAGCCGGTGGGGTTCTGACCCTCTAGCTTGGCGAAGATGCGGACGCCTGGCTTGGGGCTTGTCCTGGTGAGTTCGACCATCGGCGTGTTGCCGATGGCTTCTATGATGCCCTTGTAATACATCAGGGCCTGGCAGCATAAGCCAGGTCTAGCCTCCGCCGACCCCGCCGCAGAACACCTCGTAGTCGATCAGCTCGGTTACAGTGGGATTGTCGCCACAAAGTGGGCAGCCCTTATCTTGGCGGAGCTTGACTGTACGGAAGTCCATACTCAACGCGTCGAAGAGCAGGAGCTTGTTCACAAGGGGCTCGCCTATTCCCAGGATGATCTTGATCGTCTCCACTGCCATGATTGATCCAATGATTCCTGGTAAAACTCCGAAAACTCCAGCCTCAGCGCAACTGGGAACCATGCCTGGCGGCGGCGGGGTGGGGTATAGGCAGCGGTAGCAGCCCTTGCCCGGCTCGAAGACGCTAGCCTGTCCCTCGAAGAGGAAGATGCTCCCGTGGATCAGAGTTTTTCTTGTGAGGTAGGTTGCGTCGTTGACTAGATAGCGGGTCGAGAAGTTGTCGCTGCCGTCGACCACGATGTCGTAATCGGCGATAAGAGGGGTGATGTTTTCCGAGCTCAGACGCTCGTTAATCGGATTGACAGTTATATCCGGGTTAATATCGGTCAGCGTGTCTTGAGCGGAGAGCACCTTAGGCCTACCGACGTCGTCCGTGTCATGCAGGATCTGGCGCTGTAGGTTGCTCAGATCGACGACGTCGAAATCGACTATTCCTATAGTGCCCACCCCCGCAGCCGCGAGGTATAGGGCGGTTGGAGATCCTAACCCCCCTGCACCAAGCAGCAGCACCTTCGCATCAAGCAGCTTCCGCTGTCCGATACCACCGACTTGGGGCATGATGATGTGTCGCTGGTAACGTTTAAGCTGGTCTTTAGTAAACGCGAGCGGTAACGAGGTTGTGGTCATGTTCGACCTGCTCCCAAACTCAGTGCTGTCAGCCCGATTCGCGCGGGTTCAACTGAAGTGGTGTTCGCAAGAAGTATAGCAGAGCGAATCTGAGCCGGACAACGAAGCTCTGGTCAATGCTTTCCGCTGATTAGATCAACCGATGGCCGGGCTTGAATGTTGCAAGCTAGTGCGCGGTCCCGACAGCAGTGTTAACTGATAGAATGTTGCGCAACTTTGCTAAAGCAAGCCCTACCCCCCCCCCCGTCCAAGCCCCTGGTCTTGAGGAGTCTTACTAGATGAAGCCGGTATTCTCGACCGAAGACGAGGCCTTCCGCCAGGAGGTCCGCGATTTCTATGCCAAAGAACTGCCCGATGATTGGTTCGGAGGGATGTACGACGAGTCAGAGCGAACGTTTGAATTGACGAAGGATATAAAGCGAAAGTTAGCCAAAAAGGGTTGGCTCACTATGGCCTGGCCTAAGGAATATGGTGGTCAAGACGCACCCCTTACTCGCCAGGTGATATTCGCTGAAGAAAGTGCCTTTCATCGGTTCGGTGCTCGAGATGCCGGAACAGGCTACTTAGGAATTGCGATCATGCAGCATGGGACCGAGGAGCAGAAGCAGCGCTTCCTTGGTCCTATATCTAGGTCGGAGGTCGATTTTCATCAAGGTTTCTCTGAGCCAGATGCCGGCTCAGACCTGACTGGGCTCACGACTCGGGCAGTCCGGGATGGGGATGATTACCTAATCAATGGGCAGAAGATCTGGGGAGGTCACGTTGAACGATCCGCGTACAGCTTTCTCCTTGCACGCACTGACTCCGAAGCGCCCAAGCAAAAAGGACTAAGTTTATTCATAATGCCTACGGATACCCCCGGCCTTAGGGCGGATACCTTTGGCAATATGGGCGGCGGGAACCAGCAGGTTGTTTACTACGACAACTGCCGAGTTAACGCTAGTCAGTGTCTGATCGGCGAGGAGAATCAAGGGTGGTACATTGCGGCAACTGCCCTCAACCATGAGAGGGCCTTCGTGGAGCACGCCGCCAACGGTCACCGAATGCTGCTCGAGTTGACGGATCTCTGGCGTCGACAGGGCCGACACAAGATGAATGACCACCGTAGTCAACTCTTACGTAAAAAGTTGGCGCAGGTCGCGATTGAAGTTGAGGTGTGCCGCATACTCAACTACCGGTTCGTGTGGCTGTACGGAGAGGGTAGGGACCCGAGTTATGAGGCATCACAGGTAAAGATCTTCGGTAGCGAAATGACGCAACGCTTCATGCACGTTGCGGGAGAGGTTCTGGGCCTCTATTCGCAGATCCAGGCGGCGAACGAGAATAAGGCGTTGGTACCGCTTGCTGGGCGGATTGAGCAACAAATTCGCTACCAGCCCGGATATACCCTCATGGGCGGCACGAGCGAAGTGCAGCGAAATCTTATCGCTACCAGAGGACTGGGATTGCCGCGTTAATTGACCCTCCCTTGTAGGTATAGGAGTATTCGTGAACCCGACTTTTTCGCCCGCGGATGAAGCATTCCGGGGGGAGCTGCAAGAGTTCTATCGCCAAGAACTCCCCGAAGACTGGTTCGGCATGCCGGGGCATGAATCAGAGCGTGCTGCTGAGATCACTCAAGATATTCGTGTGAAGCTAGCCAAAAAGGGTTGGCTGACGATGGCCTGGCCCGTAGAGTACGGAGGCGAAGCCGCACCTATCACCAAGCAGCTCGTCTTTTCTGA
>CAZUGG010000018.1:0-4548 GCA_964619905.1 uncultured Dehalococcoidia bacterium | reverse complement strand
AGATAGCCAAGTTGGGATGGGTGAGTGGCACCCCCTTTGGCTTGCTAGTGGTCCCGCTCGTATGCAAGAAGAGTGCAGGTAGATCAACATCATCAACGAGATCGCTTGCGATATCTCGTGCGATTGGCCCGACGAGGTTCCCATCGTCCGAAGACCGTGCGATTAAGTGTGGTAGCCCTAGTGCCTGACAAGCATCGATCGCGGACTTGCTCCCCGGTTCCAGAACAGCCATGGCCGCCTTGTTGTCCTGCAGATAACTCTTGAACTCTTCGTACCGATAGCCGGGGTTCAGAGGGGCAGCTGTTGCGCCGATCGCCGTAATACCAAAGAATACCTCCACGAATTCGAGTGTGTTCCCCATGACCATCGCCACAACATCACCGGGCCCCACCCCGCTCCCGACAATCCACGCAGAAATTCGGCTAGCTTGCTCTTGAACCTCTCCGTATGACGCCTCCGTGACACCGGGAACTACAATCGCTTGTCTACGGGCATCAGCAGCCTCCAACAGACGGTGCAGGGGTCTCGCAACAGGCCTCGACATGGCTCCGGCATGATAGCGCGGGGCATTAAGCCCAGCAAACATTGAAAGGTTAGCGACCTCGGCGCTTCCAACACTTGGGGGACTAGCCTCGCCTTGGATGCATCACGATAATATATGCACCTGTTCTGGGCGGTCTTAGGGAAGCCCAACCTCTCGGCCACAGCGGGCAATGGCAATAAGTTGCTACTCTCTAAGCACGGCCGCTAAACTACCGCCCAATTCCGTCTAGACCTACTTGGATCGCTGGAGGGAACATGATCACAAGAGGCTTCTCAGGAGGGAAACGCCCCGAGCCATCGCGCCCCGTGCCGCCTGGCCAATATGTCACGAAGGATTTCCCAGTCCTATCTGCTGGGCCAACCCCACCCGTAGACCCCGAAAAGTGGACCTTCTCTTTGGAATATGCTGGTGAGACCCTAGCCACGTGGTCTTGGGATGAGATGCTGGCATTGCCTCGGACCAAGATCACTACTGATATCCATTGCGTCACGAAGTGGAGCAAATTCGACACCGTGTGGGAAGGGGTCACGATCGA
The DNA here is from genome assembly GCA_964619905.1 of uncultured Dehalococcoidia bacterium. Taxonomy (GTDB): domain Bacteria; phylum Chloroflexota; class Dehalococcoidia; order SHYB01; family SHYB01; genus DAOUKH01. Next base: position 3,469 of record CAZUGG010000018.1, on the reverse strand, counting down.
CGCTTTCCTTCAAGAAAAAGGGATCAAGGCCCCCGCAGATTATGTGATGGCCTACTCAGACGGAGGCTACACCACGAACATGCCCTTCAAGGACCTGGCGCACGGTAAAGGCATGGTGGCCTTCCGTTACGACGACGGGGATTTAGATCCCGAACACGGCGGCCCAGCTCGGCTACTGGTGCCTCATTTGTATTTCTGGAAATCAGCCAAATGGATTCGAAGCCTCAGGTTCATACCCCAAGATGAACCCGGTTTCTGGGAGATGTATGGCTACCACATGTATGGAGACCCTTGGGAGGAACAGCGATATTCTGGTGACTAAGGAGACTCGCGTCGTCCCCTTATGACAACCCCGACTCCAACCGGACCCACCAGAGACTGGCAGCTAGCCAAGGTCGAGCGCATCGTCTCCGAGACCTTCCGCGTTAAGACTTACACCTTTCGCCTTCCTAAATGGCGTCCATTCACGGCAGGGCAGCACTACGATGTCCGTCTGACTGCCGCTGACGGCTATCAGGCGCAAAGAAGTTATTCGATCGCCTCCCCTCCCGAGCGCGAAGGAACCATTGATCTCACCATAGAACTAATTAAGGACGGGGAAGTATCCCCTTACTTCCACAACGTCGTCGAAGTTGGTGACACCATCGAGATGCGTGGCCCGATCGGCGGACCATTCACTTGGACCGCCAGCCAGGGTGGCCCTCTACTTCTGGTTGCGGGAGGTTCAGGTATCGTGCCGATAATGTCCATGGCCCGCCACCGTAAGATCTCAGCGCCCGATACACCGGGCCTCATTCTTTTTTCATCCCGCACCTTCGACCACATCATCTATCGCGAGGAGCTCGACAAACTCAACACCGGACAATTCAAGGTTTTACACACACTTACTCGAGACGCTTCGAAGGATTGGACAGGTTTATCTGGCCGAATCGACGCCGGGATAATGCAAGAGGCCATAGCACTTCTCGGACTCAATCCCAAAACCTTTATCGCTGGATCATCAGCGTTCGTAGAGACGGGAACCCGGGCAGCGCTTGAATCAGGCGTGGCTTTCGACGACATCAGAACGGAGCATTTCGGACCTTCAGCCTAGTAGCAAGATCCACGACAATACCGGTCGGTGGCACCTCTCCTGAACTTTCCCTAGCAGCCCTGCCCTGAGGCCTCACCGAAATCGACGCTGGACGTGTACAGTCGCCCGAGCACAGGATTTTCAACGCAGGTCCATTCGACCCCATCGGCGACATCAGGTGATCAAGCGATTCCGCATCAGTCTGAGTGCTAGGTAGTAAAAGAACACGCCCGCACCCAGAATCCCCAGGAACGACCACAGCATGGACCAGACTAGTTCTCCCGTCACCAGACCTCTCGATATATGCACCGCCGAGGTTAAGGGCAACGCCCAAGAGAACTCCCGAAGACCATCAGGTAGTTCGCTCGTCGGAAAGAAGACACCTGAGAAGAAGAACATCGGGTAGACAAACAAAGAAAAGAAGAAGTTGAACGCATTCACCGACGGAGCCTTTGCTGTGTAGGCCATCGACAAGGAGCCGAACATGAAGCCTTGGATGAGGGCAAAGGGCAGAATCAATATCGCCCATAGCGACTCGATGGTCCCCAATGCCGCCAGAATCACAAGGATTAGTGCACCCATGAAGAACGCCCGGGTCATGCCCCAAAGAATCTCACCGGTAATCACGTCCTCGATACTGAGTGGAGTAACAATGATCGCGTCGTAGATGCGACGCACTGCCATCCGGATGTACGATCCCCAAGAGTTCTCGAAGACTGGGGCGAACATCACATACGCACCCAAGATTCCAGGACCGATAAAATCCAAATACGTCCGGCCGTCTACCTCGTCGACGACTTGGCCAATGCCCAAACCGCTAACGGCAAGGATAACTAAAGGCTCGGCGAGAACGGGAACACCATCGCTCTTCCATAACCGAAGGAAGACATCGAGGTTGCGCTGCCAAACTTTGACGCTAAGCGTGGAAACCTGGGCGAACGCAGTCAATCTCGACCCGCCTCACGTCCGGCCAATAAGAGGAACACATCCTCCAAACAGCCTGGACGACGTACCACATCGAGTTGATCGTGAGCGATTCCTACGTCAGGGACAGTACCAGATGTATTGAAAAAGATGAGAGCTTCGGTCGTGTCGGTGAAGGTGTGTGCACTACGATCAATGCGCGCAAGAACGCTCTCTCGTTCCCAAGGTTCCAGACGCATCTCCACTACCTGATCTGGGGCAAACCGATCAACGAGACTGCGAGGTGAACCTTCGGCAAGAACGCGACCCCGGTCCATGATGACAACGCGGTCGCAGAGGTGTGCTGCCTCCTCCATGTAGTGCGTTGAAAGGATCATCGTGACCTGCTCACGCTTTAAGTGGCGAATACGTTGCCAAACGAGGTGCCGCGCGTGTGGGTCAAGCCCTGTAGTAGGTTCGTCAAGAATCAGAATCTTGGGACGATTCATCAACGCGCGTGCGATCATCAAACGTCGCTTCATGCCACCGGAGAGTGTCTCGACAGAGTCCCTCGTTCGATCAGAGAGCTCCATCAGACCAAGGACCTCCTGAGCCCGGGCCTGCGCTTCAGAACGAGATATCCCGTAGTAACGAGCATGGGTCAAGAGGTTTTGCATGACATTGAGATCCGTATCGAGGTTGTCTTCCTGCTGTACGACACCCAAGATCCCCTTGATGGTACGCGGCATCTGTGTGACGTCGAGACCATCCACCAGCAACTCCCCGCCGTCAACGGGAGAGATGCAAGTCGTCATGCGAATTGTGCTTGTCTTGCCAGCACCGTTGGGGCCCAGGATCCCGAAGACTTCGCCCTCGTGGACCTCTAGGTCGATAGCATCCACGGCCGTGAAAGAACCGTATCTCTTGGTGAGTTTGACCGCGCGAAGAACGGATTGCACCGCCCCATCGTAACAGGATCACAGCTGATTCAGTCACATCATTGGCACCAGGCCTGGTCTATAATCGCGGCTATGGGCAAGCTAGGGAATCAGATTCGGCTCGCTCTCTATGGCCTTCTGATCGCGGCAGGCCTTGCACTCCAAGCCGCCCCTGTAAGCGCTCAAACTGGCGGCGAAGCGTTCTTGGTGCACGTTGACGGGGTAATCGATCCCAACCGCGCCAAGTATTTAGATCGAGCTCTCGATCGAGCACGTGACGCCGACGCCCAACTGGCAATCATTGTGATCGACACACCAGGAGGCATGCTGGGGTCTATGCGGGCCATGGTCGAGGATATTTTAGCTTCCAAAATACCAGTGGTTACCTTCGTTGGTCCTCAAGGAGCGCAGGCCGGTTCGGCAGGCACCTTTATAGCCGCAGCGGGGCACCTGGCTGTAATGGCACCGGGATCCAATATCGGCGCTGCCCCTCCCATCTCGGGAACCTATGAAGACGTACCTGACACGCTCGCCAATAAGGTCACCAACGCACCCG
>CAZUGG010000017.1:0-5721 GCA_964619905.1 uncultured Dehalococcoidia bacterium | reverse complement strand
AGACACTTCCTGGTCCGGAATTCCGCCAATGAACAAAGTCGGGGCGTCATCGTCTCCACCACATGCCGATAAACTCAGGACGCTAGAAATTATTGCAGCAGCGACAACCGGCCATCTCAACAAACGGAGTCCTCTCATACTTTCTACAGTTTTGCCTCACTTTGCCCACGGCAAAGGAGAGCGTAACAGTTATTCTTGGGGCCCCAACAAACGACGAAACGACGTTAGGGAGGTCCGAATACTAACTAAGAACTCTCGTCAACAGCAAGGTCGATGTTTCTCGCGGGCCTCCTATGCCACCGTCCAGGAGCTCCCCCCTCTTGCAGACAGGACCGCGCACAGCGCCGGTATCTTGACGAAAACCGGTAGCCAAGGGTAGCCTGAAGCCGTTGAGGGCTCATGGATGAGTTTGGTGGCGCGAGCCACCTATTTTTTTGTGGAGGAGATAGGCGCTGAATCTCCGCGGTCGGCGCCACGAGGAATGACCGAGGCACACCACCAGCAAGCGAACCAGCCTTCGGCGGGGCCCGCTGTGCCAGGAATCATTACCGCGGAGTTCCTCAACTTCTACCGACCTCTCCACGAGCGATTCGTCACCTGGCAGCGAGAGCTGGTCGCCAAACGGCAACAAACCCTCGCAGCTGCACACAGAGGCGATCTCCCTGACCACCTCCCGCCTTCAGAAGCCACGGAAGGCGCCTGGAATATCGATCTCCCCGACTGGTGCAAGGACCAGCGAAATCAAATGACTGGGCCGGCGGATGATCGAGAACTTGTCGTCAAAATGCTGAACTCCGGCGCTCCCGGCGTCATGCTTGACCTTGAGGACTCGATGGTGAGCCAGAAGGGGAACATGCTCGAGGGCGTAACCAACATCCTAAGTGCCCAGGAAGGAACCCTTTCCTACTACGATAAAAAACGCGACCGTACCGTTCCTCTCAAGGAAAGCCGCACCGTAATTTTCAACCGACCCAGAGGCCTGCATTTGGATCAGGACGGGATTGTAGACGGCGAAAAGACTTCTGCGTCGCTCATCGATGTTGCACTAATCGCGTTTCACACCGATACCTCAAAGCTAAAACATCCATTGAGCTTCTACGTCCCCAAGTCAGAGAGCGCCGAGGAGGCTCTTTGGTGGCGAGATGTCTTTGAAACGATAGCGGAGGCAAAAGGGCTGCCCAGGGACTACATCAAGTGCATGGCTCTCGCGGAGTCCCACCCGATGGTCTACCAGATGGAGGAGTTCATCTATAACCTCCGCGACCATATTCTCGGGCTAAACTTGGGGCGCTGGGACTACATGGCAAGCCTCATAGAGTTCAACCTCCACAATCCGGCCTGGGTCTTACCCGACCGCAACACAATCTCTCACAACGTCGCTTTCTTCCAACGCGTTCGTGAGTTGATTCCAGAGATCTGCCACAAGCGCGGAATCCTAGCCATTGGTGGCATGACAGCACTATTCCCCAACCGCGCCGACCTTGAACTTAATGAGCGCGCGCTAAAGTCGTTAGCTCAAGACAAAGCGAACGAAGCCGCGTCTTTTATGGATGGTGCGTGGACGGGGCACCCCGATCAGAATGAAATCGCGGTTGACCAATTCCCCTATCCCAACCAGGTAGATAGGCGTCCGCCTGATGCCGAGCGCCGACCTGAACTCCGCCCGTTAGTAGATGGGGATCAACGAACGATTCAAGGGACTCGCGATGCCGTCAGGGGAGTAATCCGTTACCGGTACGGTGTGATTACTGGCAAGGGAGCGAGTCTTCTCGACGGCTATATGGAGGACTTGGCAACTGACCGGATTTACCGGCTGATGATCGCCCAGCGCATATTGCACCACGAGCAGGTCCCTATCGTCGATAAAGATGGGGCCACTATCGCTCATACGCCCGACCTCGTCTCGAAACTTTTTGACGAGGAACTTGATCGCATACTAGTTGAGCTGTCAGACGCCGACGAGGACACGCGAGCCGACTATCGGGAAGCTCGAACACAAAGCGAAAACCTCATGCTAGAGCATAAGGTCCTCGCATAAGGTCTCGTTGACAGTCCCAGCAGGCCGCCCTACCCTGGCCCGCGTCATACCAACCCTCACTCTGCGGCAACCCTGAGCCGACTTGTCAAAACCCAAGAATCTGCAGCGCCCCTTTGAGGGCATCCGTGTCGCTGACCTGACACTTGTTCTCGCCGGTCCCCACGCCACGAGTTATCTGGCCGACTGGGGTGCGGAGGTCATTCGCGTCGAGCCGCTCCAGGTACTTCAGCCCAACACTCGAGGCCGGTTCGCGAGACCCACGCAGGAATACGTCAACTCTCTGCGCAACTGGCTCAACGCCTACCCCAACTTCACAATGACTGGACGCGATTTCAACTGCTGGCCCTTCTTTCAAAGCCATGGCAAGAACAAGCTGAGCATGACCCTGGACCTTCAGCAGGAAGAGGGCGTCGCCATCCTGAAGCAGTTGGTCTCCGTCTCCGACATCGTGGTAGAGAACAACGCCCCAGATACCATCGACAAGCTCGGCATCGGCTATGAGGAGTTGCGTGCTGTTAAACCTGATATCGTGATGATCCGGATGCCGGCTTACGGGTTAAGCGGCCCCTATGCATCATATAGGTCACTAGGGTCCCATCTAGAGGGGACCTCCGGCCACACCTATATTCGAGGGTACCCGGACACGGACCCGACCCAAACGGAAGACATATTTCTCGCCGACGCTGTCGCAGGCGTGACCGGCGCCTACGCAGCAGCCTTGGCACTCTTCCAATTGAAGCGGCGTGGCAAGGGCCAGCTCATTGAACTCTCCCAAGCAGAATGCATGGTCTCGTTCTTTGGGGAGCAGCTGCTCGACTTACAGATGACCGGAACGGTGGCCGGGCCTCAAGGAAACGACTACTACAGCCTGGCCCCTCACAACACTTACCCCTGCCTGGGAGATGACCGGTGGGTCGCCATAGCGGTAAGAACAGACGCTGAATGGCAGGGGCTTATCGAAGCGATGGGAAGCCCCGCGTGGTCTAGGGACGACCGTTTCGCCACGAAGGAATCCCGTTTCGAGCACCGCGCTGTACTTGATGGTCTTGTCGGTGACTGGACAGTCCGATTCGACGATCGATGGGTCATGACCCGTTTGCAAAGCCTCGGGGTGCCCGCAGCAGCCCTGAACGATGACCGGGACTTGATGTCCGACCCTCAACTGAATGCCAGGGATTTCTTTCACCGAATGGAACACGAATGTATGCCGATTGAGTACCCTCGTGCCCCTTGGGTCATGAAGCGAACTGAGAGCCGCCTAGATTGCCCACCACCCACGCTAGGGGAGCACAACGGATTGGTTTACGGAGATCTCCTCGGTTTCACTGACGAAGAGCAGCAACGGCTAGAGAAGTCCGGACATATTGGAGACACTTACCCGGGGCACATTGCTTAACGGCGGCTCACCTTAGGGGGAACACGCCCCCATGATAGCGGCGGCGGCCCGGGCCAGACCAAAGCGGCCGGTATGCGCAAGGTACAACGGCTCCCAAACTGGATTGAACTTCTGCTTGAAATGCCGCAATCCCTCAAAGTCGTAGCCGGGTCGCGCTAGTCGCCGCACCGCAGCCAAAGTCGCGCGCCCCAACACAGTCCTGCCACCGACATTGGCCATCGGAGTTCCCGATAGGCTAGCGTATGCACAACCTTCATCTCGAAACTCCAGCAAGGATGAGGCTACGAGAAAATCTGCCAGCCCTGCCATATATCCAGGCCAATACCGGAGTAGCTCCAGCATCCATCCATCCTTAGAGGGGACCCACGTGACGAACCCCAGGACTTGTCGGGTTGCATCCTCTGCCACACCAACACGCGCATCGGGATCGCGGATGGACCCGACGCCACCCACGGCGAAGTCCAACTCCGGCAATGCCTTTTTATCCAGCCAAGCTCTTGCGACTTCGTTCAATCTGGAGCCAACCAATTCACTCTCCCCCTTGGATAGCCAGCGAAAGCCTAACCCGCGGCGTCGAGATCGGTTCAAAGAAGCCCGAACCTCCCGCCAGGGCCGACCTCTAAGGTCGACGTCCCGCGGATCAACTGTAGCCTCGTCGCCGACAGAGGTGACGTCGAACCCCGCGGCCTCAGCGGCTCTCACATGCTCGCCCCTGAGGCCGCACATGGCTGCGAGGAGCCCACGCTTACCAGCCCATCTCCTAAACGCGCCCATCACGGCTTCCATCCTCGACTCTAACCCTATTGGAGATCCGAGGCCCACAGCCACGCCGGAGCTGATACGTAGGCCCAACAAAGCCTCGCCCCCCTCAGTAGAAAAAATCTCGGTCCCTTCCCGTAAACCCATGTAGCTCAGCCCATGGGTCCAGTGACGCCTAGCAAGCCCACGTGCAACCTCCGTACGCTGGCTGGCAGGGCAGCCTTCAGGGAAATCGGTCGTGGCCATGACCTCGATTCTAAAGCTTGTCGTCGCCATGACCCAGTGCACACCTTACCCATTTAACTTCTAGTCGTTCGTTAGTTCCTAGCGCTCCCATATATATCGATCGGGTGCCCGATATTCACCGGGACGTTTGTCCTCTGGCACCCATCCAGGTGGCACTGCCGGCCTGCGATACAATACCGCCGTGAACTATCTGGAAGGCCTGAATCCCCCTCAGCAAGCTGCGGTAGAGGCGATCGAGGGACCCGTCCTCGTCATTGCAGGGCCGGGCAGCGGCAAGACTCGCGTCATCGTTCACCGCCTCGCATACCTGATCAAGCACGTTGGAGTAAATCCCCGCCGCATCATGGCGGTCACTTTTACCAACAAGGCAGCACGTGAAATGCGCGACCGGACCAATCGTCTTCTGGGCGCCACCGATTCCTCGATCACCCTCGGCACATTTCACGCATTAGCAGCACGCATCCTTCGCATCGAGCACGAGCACGCGGGGCTGGACCGAGACTTCGTCATATACGACGCTTCGGATCAACTCTCCCTAGTCAAACGATCCATGGCCGATATCGGCGTGGACTCTAAACGGTTCGGTCCCAGCGCCATACGCAATGCGATATCAGCAGGGAAATCCAAGCTCCTGAGACCCGAAGCCTTTGGGGAGGCCAAGGCCAACTATTTCGACGAGGTAGTTCACCGGATCTACTCTCGTTATCAGGAAATCCTTGGTCAAAGCAATGCTCTCGACTTCGACGATCTCCTTATGAACCTGGTCTACCTGCTGACAGACAATGAACAGGTGCTCGAACGCTACCGCGAGCGCTACGTGCACGTCATGATCGATGAGTTCCAGGACACCAACGAGGCCCAGTACCGCATTGCGAAACTATTCTCCTCCCCTCCCCAAGCCGAAAATCTCGATCCTGGGATCAAGGCGAATCTTTTCGCCGTCGGCGACCCGGACCAGTCTATATACTCCTGGCGCTACGCTGATATCGCGAACATTTTGAATTTCGAGCGGGACTACCCCGGCGCGACCGTCATCAAGCTCGAGCAAAACTATCGATCGACGGCAACGATCCTGGAGGCAGCCGGGACCGTGATCGAGGCCAACCAGCAGCGCAAGGCGAAGGAGCTCTGGACCGATAACGGCAAAGGTCACCCCATCGGTGTCATTGACGCCTTAAACGAACAGGATGAGGCCGCCTCGGTTGTGAGCGAGATCAACCGTCTCATGGGCGAGGAGGGTAAACGTTACGCTGATATGGCCGTCCTCTATCGAACAAACGCT
>CAZUGG010000016.1:0-3335 GCA_964619905.1 uncultured Dehalococcoidia bacterium | reverse complement strand
TTTCCCTTAGCTGCCGGATACATTACCCGCAGAAATTTGTTGTCTAAATACGACTTTGATAGGCTTAGCTCCTTCAGTCATTCAATCAAACCAGTCTCGATTCTAGGTTTATTGACAACGGTGATTTTGCTATTCGCCTTCCAGGCTACGACCATAATTGACAACCCGATAGCCATAGGCCTTATTGCCATCCCTTTATTGATTCAAACTTATGGAATTTTCAGCATAACTTACCTAGGGGCCTTCATGTGGCGAATTCCATTCCAAATAGCCGCACCTGCAGCGTTAATTGGCACGTCTAATTTTTTTGAATTGGCCGTAGCTATTGCTATCAGCGTCTTCGGAGTTCAATCTGGGGCTGCGCTTGCTACTATAGTTGGGGTGTTAGTTGAGGTTCCTGTTATGCTCTCACTGGTATATTTTGCGAACCACACCAAAAGTTTCTTTGTCAGCCAGACAACAGACTTATGATTCTGATATTCCATTCTGCTGTTCAGTATTTTTAAATAGGTTATCAATGAACCACTTAAGTGTACCCTCATTCGTAGCTCCAATTAATCCCCTCACAATTAACCCATCTTTATCAATAAAATAAGTTGTAGGCATACTAGCTACATTATAAAGCGCTGCAATTTCCCCGTTATTATCTAATCCATTGGGATAGGACACGCCAGTAAGCTCACTAAATAACCGGGCTTCCTCTTCAAAATCTCTGACAGCAACCCCTACGAATAAAATATTCTCTTGGTATTCCTTCCAGTTTTTCTCGAAATATGGCATTTCCCACCTACAAGGTCCGCACCAAGAAGCCCAAAAATTTAAGACAACTCCCTTTCCTTTTTGGTCTGAAAGTCTGTAGGTTTTCCCGTTAAATCCGGCAAGCAGGAAATCAGGAGCCAGCGCTCCTCTAGTCAGTAACAGATCTCTACTAGATTTCGGTACTGCCTGGACAGAAGGCTCCACCGTTTCCTCAGAAGCCACATGTGTAGAAACATTTGTCCTGCAACTTACTAGCAAAATCAGAGTAATAATTATAAAAAATAAGCGAATTAGTGGCATGACTGGTGACTATTATATCAGACCAAAAATATGAATAATCACCATTTCTGCCTTGCTTTAACGAATTAAAGTGGCATAATAGGCATGTCTTTAAAAGACCTCAGGATCCAATCCTAAAGGTTCTTCTATTTTACTAAGGACTTATTCATGACAAACGATATTCTTTGGAATACCCTAAGTCAAAAGTTAGATCTTATGGCAAGATCTTTTCCAGGAGTTGCCGGCATTGCCGTCCAATCTTTGAACGAAACACAAGCTATATCTATAAATGGAGACGAAGTATTCCCTACCGCCTCGACAATAAAAATCCACGTTCTAACTCAGCTTTTGTCAAAGGCTGAATCTGGGCTTGTTAACTTGGAAGATGCGATAGACATACGAAGTCATAAAATGATCCAGGGCAGTTTGATTACGTCTAGTCTCGAAGGACCAATTTCACTGAGCGTGCTGAATTTGGCCATCTTGATGATACTAGTATCTGATAATCTCGCTACAAACATTTGCATTGACCTAGCTGGCATTTCTGAAACCAACACCATGCTCCGGAGATTAGGTTTATCAAAAACTACTCTTTCACGCAAGATGCAAGACAGGGCCTCCATCGAAGAAAACCGTGAAAATATCTCTACTCCGAATGAATGTGTGCGGTTTTTGGAATTACTAAACCAGGGAGAACCATCAGCTACCGTTTCTGAGCAATGTTTATCTATATTGTCTAAACCAAAAACAGGGCCCTTAAATCGAGCTATCCCTAACGTAATCATATCCAACAAACCCGGGACTATGAATCGCGTCGCATGCGATGCCGGAATCGTGCACCTCAAGAATTATCCATATTACATTGCCGTCATGACAAAATTTGGCATGTGCAGCGGGTTAGAGCAAACTCAGTTTATTATCGAAGTAGCCAAAGTTGTCCATGAAACTATGACGGCAATAGATCAGACCAATGATTTCGGGTTATCAATATAGATTCTACTTCCAACCCAGATCCCAACAGTCTAACTTTGTTCATTTGCAGAAAGGGCATCCAGTACCGCATTTGGTGATAGTGGCAACGTCATCATTCTAATCCCTCCAGCATCTCTCAGAGCGTTAGCTACGGCAGCCAACGGCGGGATTATTGAAGCTTCTCCTACCCCGCGTACACCGAACGGATGTCCCGGGTTGGGAACCTCCACAATCATTGTGTCAATCATAGGAACGTCCAAGCTAGTAGGCATACGGTAATCAAGAAAACTATTGTTTAACATTTCTCCGTTACTTCCAATGAAATATTCCTCGTTTAGTGCCCAACCGATTCCTTGGACCGTACCTCCCTGCATTTGCCCTTCAACATAACTAGGGTGGATAGCCCTGCCAGGATCCTGAAATGCAGTACACCTAAGAATACTGATCTTTCCTGTTTCCAGGTCGATTTCTACGTCTATAATGTTAGCAGTCACCGATGCCCCTACTCCGCCCGGATTTACATTGCCCCTCCCAATGATTGGGCCACCAGTTTCATTTAGCAGAGCAGCAATTTCCCGAAAAGTTAACGTTTGACCCCTATCGGTTTTGCTGTATAGCACGCCATCACTATATTCTATTAATTTCACTGGAAGATCCCATATGAGTGATGCTCTCTCTTTGACCTGAGTTTTTATATCTTCTGCCGCTTTATAGGCAGCCCACCCAGTTTTGAATTGAACACCACTACCCGCAGTCATAGAAGTGTATCCTACGCCATCGGTATCAACGACAGTGGGTATAGTATCCTCGACGGGAATCCCAAGAGCCTCGGCGAATTGTTGAGCTATCGCAACTCTACTCCCCCCGATATCAACGGAGCCCTCGACCACTCCGACAGTACCGTCTGGATTCACAGAAGCAACAACAGACGATGGGCCGGAATTGTTTCTCCAAAAGCCAATCGCTACTCCTCGGCCCTGCGTGTCAGCCTTAAGTGGGGTTGAATAGTGAGGATGGCTTAGAACCGCTTCTAATATCGCCACACAGCCAATGGTCGAATGTACGATGCCATCAGGCCTTCTAGAACCCTCCTTTGCGGCATTCTTCAATCTAAATTTAATAGGGTCTAAATCCAAAATCCTACTCATCTCGTCAATCAGGCTTTCAACCGCGAAGCCTCCAATGGGGCGCCAGGAGCTCTGTAGGCAGTTGTCTTAGGTTTATTATCAACCACATCGTAGCCATCAATTATGAAATTTGGGACATCATAGGGAGTGAGCATACATGCCATGGCACCGCCAATAGGTGAGCCTGGATATGCTCCC
>CAZUGG010000015.1:0-11960 GCA_964619905.1 uncultured Dehalococcoidia bacterium | reverse complement strand
TCGCCTTCTACAGGGTTGGCGTCGAAGTCGATTATTTGTATATCGTCTTCTTCCAGATCTGAGTAAGGCTTGCGACTGGGAGTGATCGCCAGCATTTTCTGACCGGGAATGCGCATACTGACGTTTCCCGCCGAGCCGACGACTAGGCCTTTCTCCGGGAGATCTCGAGCCACTGCAAGTACGGCTCGCCTCTCTGTTGACCACCGAATCATAAGATGCGCAGGCTCCCGTACCCGTTCCGGCTTTTCGGGGTGGAGGTCACAGAATATCCCTTGCTTGATCCATGTGGTTTGACATGAGACGCCACCTTTCATAGAGCCCCTCGTATTCGAGGCTTGGGACCGGATCAGGCTGGAGCAGTCGGCTTGATCCAACCATGTGTTTGCATGCAGACTCCAGATCTGCGTGAAGTCCAACCCCGGAGGCAGCACAGATTGCTGCTCCCAGCGCAGTTGCCTCGGATGGAGCGACTCTCAGTCCAGAACCGAGCACGTCTGTAAGGATACGGCAAAAACTGCGACTCGCGGTAAGCCCCCCCGCTACGCTGATTGAGGTCGACGCTGCTCCCGCCACCTTCTCGATCTGCTCGATATTGGCCTTGATGGCGAAAGCGACGTTTTCCATAGCGGCACGGATGAGATGCGACCGATCGATACGACTTGCAGTGAGGGGAGTTGTCAGGAGGAAACCTCCCCAACGAGGGCCCAGGTTAGTAGAGTCAGCTTGCCTTGGCCCGAGCATAGCCAATGAGCCCAGGCTACCGGGCGAGGCCTTTGCTGCAAGCCGATCGAATCTGCGTAGAGCGTCGGTGGCGTCGCCGATAAGTATTTCAGCAAGCCACATCAGTGCGCCTCCAGCATCTGTTGTGCCACTTTCGACTACCCAGCGGTCGGGCAAGATGTGCGCGCCAGTCCAGGTCCGTTGGTCGGGGTCTAGTACAGGTTTGCCGACCACCATCTGTATTGGCGCTGTGCTTCCCGCTAGGATTCCAAGGTCTCCTGTCTCGTGAGCGCCAATGGCTAGGAGCCCGCACTGAGTGTCGGGACCGGCGGCTACCACAGGCGTTCCGCTTCGGAGGCCAGTCGCAGCGGCTGCGTAGTCGGACAGGCTCCCCACGACGGCACCTGGGATGCAGAGGGGTGGCAACAGGTGCAAAGGTGCATCTAGGAGCTATAGGAGGTCATGTGCCCAACGACGGCTGTGCAGGTCTACGAGGCCGAGCTCGATTCCTGACGCGTCGCTCATGGAAGCGCTGCCGCTGAGTTTATGCGTCAACCAGCCATCTAGGGTCATCACATGGGTGGCGTGCTGGAAACCTGGGTGCGTTTCCTCGAGCCATTGCAGCTTCGCAGGGGCGCCGAGCAATGCCGGCAGGTGACCTGTAATATCGTAGATTTCTTTGCCGACTTCCTCTTCTATCGCCTGGCCATGAAAGAAGGCCCTTGCTTCTGAGGTAGGTCCCAGGTAGAGCGTTTGGTCCAGGTCCGCAGTCAGTGCTAAGCCATGACGTTGACCGGTTGCCACTACGGCTTCCATGGAGCCTGTCCCGGCATCACGCATTGCGCCCCGGATAACTCTTATAGCTGATACCCATGTGGCGGCTGGGTCTAGCTCTTCGGTGAATGGCGAATTGTCATCCCCAGGTATAAAACTGTGACTTCGGGATCGAAGACCCTTGAGGCGGCCCCGTTCGTCGAAGACTGCTGCTCGAATGGACGACCCGCCGATGTCGACAGCCAAGACTGAGCGTGATTCTTTTGAGGCGCGCCTGCTCATCCGAGGATGCCTATCGGCGGCGCCGCTCCCAAGATTCCGGGTTAACGATTCGTGCGGGTGCTTGATCGGCTTCGACGCGCAAGATGTCCTCGACAATCATTGCGGACTGGCGTTCGATAGTCTCAATGGTCGCGCCGCCGATGTGAGGTGTAAGAATTGTGTTCTCTAGGTCAAGAAGTGAACTAGACTCAGGCACGGGGTGGCCCTCGAATACATCGAGCGCGGCGCCGGCAATCTTACGCTCTTGGAGCACTTTTGCGAGGGCAGCTTCGTCGACCACCCCCCCGGCTGAAACGTTAATGAGGAACGCTGTCGGCTTCATTGTGCCCAATGCCTCGGCATCGATCATTCCGTACGTCTGCTCGTTTGCGGGCACGTGAAGAAGAACGTAATCCGACTGCCGCAGGACACCCTCCTGCGGCAATAAACTCACCCCTAGTTGAGATGCTGCCTCGGGGTTAACGAATGGGTCCGCGGCAATGATCGTGGCGCCGAAACCATGTAGTCTTTCCGCGACTAGCCGGGCGATTGCTCCGAGTCCGATCATCCCGACAGTCTTGCCATAGATCTCGGAGCCCCGGAAATTACGGTAGCCTGCCGCGGGGTCCTGCCAATGGCGATCTTGAACCCAGTTGCCAGCACGAGCGATGCGCCGACTTACATCGAGCATCAACCCCAGGGTGAGCTCTGCGACAGCTACAGCGTTACGACCTGGTGTATTGACTACGAGAATCCCCCGTTCGGTTGCTTCTTCCACTGCAACGTGGTTGAGGGCGTTTCGGCAAACACCAATAAGCCTGAGATCAGGAGCGAGGTCCATCGTTTCTTCGAATATGAAGTCGGCCTCGATAATCACATGCCGGGTGGCTTCTTTCGCCAGTCGCTTGCCGAGTTCCTCGGGGTGATGTAGGACTCCAGTCTCAAGCCAGTTCTCGTGGGTGACGGCGAGGCCAGCAGCGCGCAGCTCCTCTAACCGTTCATGTGAAAATGGAGCCAGTATCAAGGCTTGGCTCATGACGGTCCCAAGAGTGTCATCGGCTCGGCAGTAGGCCGCGCGCGGCCGTACCGATCCAGGTCTGGAGCACGGTGAGCAGTTTGCTGCCTGTGGAGAGGGAGACTGGGCGGTCGAAGACGTTATAGCCGTTCGATTCAATGCGACACAGGATCTTCAAGTACAAGGCGCGCAGTACGGCGGGGCATGGGCGGGCGCGCGGCGCGACCAAGGGGAGTAGCCCCCCGGCTCGCTGGAAGTGTTCCCGGGCTCGTTTTGTCTGGAACCGCATGAGCTCGACGAAGGGGCGGTTCAGGGTGTTGGCCATGAGGTCGGCTTCGCTGTAACCGAAGCGACGCATATCTTCTTGCGGAAGGTAGATACGATCTCGCTCGGCATCCTCCTTGACGTCGCGCATGATGTTGACCAGTTGCATCCCTATACCGAGGTCGACCGCGTACTCCTTGGCCCGTGTTTCCTGGTATTGGAAGATCTCAATACAGATCAGGCCGACGACTGAAGCAACGTGATAGCAGTAGTTGCGGAGGTCCTCAAATGTATCGTAGCGATTGATGGACAAGTCCATCACCACGCCATCGATCAAACTGTCGAAGTACTCGCGAGGTATCCCATATCGCTGAGTAGCGTCCCAAAGCGCTACGAACGTGGAGTCGCTGGGCCGGCCTTCGAAAGCCGCATGGAGTTGCCGTCGGTGCCCGTCCAGCCGCCGCCGTTTTTCGTCTAGAGGGAGAGACTCATCAGAGTAGTCGTCGCAGGCACGGCTAAATGCGTAGACGGCGTAAATGGCGTGTCGTTTCGGTTTCGGTAATGGGAGGAAAGCGAAGTAGAAGTTCTTCGCACGTTCTCGGACCAAGGTCTGGCATGCGGCGTATGCTTCAGGAACGGTAGGGAGGGAATAACTAGGGGTCGCCATGAGTTCAGTTCAGTTAGGATCAGACATCCAGGATCTTCCCGTTTTTGGCTCTTACGATTTAAGGTTGATCGGTTCTCGGTAATTGAAACCAACGTTGGGGTAAGGTTCCAAGCGAAGCTTGCTGGTTTGGAAAAAGCAGTACCTTTGGCAACAACTGCAGGCTCTTCTCCGAATTAAGCGAAAGTTGAGTTTTTGAGGATCCGGCTTGTTTGTTACTAGGGGCCGCCCCAACGATGTTCCACGTATCCTTCAACAATCGCTATAAATTCGTCGGCGATGGTGGGTCCTTCTAAGAAGGTGCGGCGTTCTCCGTCGATGAAAACTGGCGCACGGGGAGTCTCTCCACTGCCCGGGAGTGAGATGCCGATGTCAGCGGCACGAGATTCCCCGGGCCCATTTACTACGCATCCCATCACCGCAACCTTCAACGTTTCTGATCCTTTGTACTTGCCTCTCCAGACAGGCATCTTCTGGTCGAGGTGTTTCTGAATGTCTTGGGTCAACTCACGGAAGAGCGACGAAGTCGTTCTGCCGCATCCTGGGCAGGCCGTAACCGCTGGCCGGAAAGATCGGAGGTGCAGCGCTTGCAGTACCTCTTGGCACAGGCTTACTTCTCTAGTGCGGTCACCGCCTGGCTCGGGAGTGAGGCTGGATCGGACTGTGTCGCCGATTCCTTGGTACAAAAGTATCGAAAGCGCAGCGGTTGTTGCCACAACTCCTTTGGTGCCCATGCCAGCCTCAGTTAGACCCAGGTGCAGAGGGAAGTCACACTGCGCAGCGATTTCTCGATAAGCCTCGACCATTTGGGGTAGCCGAGAAACCTTGCAGGAGATAATGACGTTTTCTTCCCGCAGGCCTAGGTCGATTGCGGCGCCAGCACTCTCGATCGCACTTTCGACAAGGGCGGCTCGCTCGACGTCATCGCTTGATAGGGGAGACGGTAGGCGTGAGTTGTCGTCCATACGTCGGGCCATGATGTCGGGGTCGAGGCTACCAGCGTTAACCCCAATCCGTACTGGCTTGTTCAACTCGACAGCGACCTCAATAAAGGCGCGGAAGTTTTCGTCGTGACGTGGCCCTCTTCCCACGTTGCCGGGGTTTATACGGAACTTGGCTAAGGTCTTGGCACAGTCGGGGTGGTCACGAAGCAGTCGGTGACCAATGAAGTGGAAGTCTCCGACTAGTGGAGTGTCGCATCCTTGATCGTCCAGGCGCTTGCGAATCTCAGGAAGGGCGCTTGCAGCAGCGTCGTTGTTCACTGTTATGCGAACGATTTCGCTGCCAGCGTCTGCGAGCTGCTTGACCTGTTTTGTCGTGGCCTCGATGTCAGCCGTGTCCGTATCTGTCATCGATTGCACTACAACAGGATTCATGCCGCCGATAGCGACATGGCCCACCAGGGCGACCTTAGAGGGGCGTCGCCTTGCCGAGCTATGGTTGTCGACTATGGGCAGACTTGCTTTTCGGCGATGGTGGTCTTCACGGGTGGGCATGAAGCAATCCCCTCGGCGTTCGAACAGCGTTTCGATATTGACCAAGCGCCATCAGCGGCCAATAGTCTCGGTAGAGGTGGTAGTTAATCATGAAGTCCCTGGGGAAGCCAGTGCCGGTGAACTCGGGCTCGTCCCAAGAGCCATTTCTTAATTGTGTACGTACCAGATAGTCGACGCCGCGCTTTGCGCTCTCCGTGTCGGATTGGCCGCCGGCGATCAAGCCAAGTAGAGCCCATGCGGTTTGTGATTTAGTGCTAGGTCCCTGACCGCGTAAAGAAGGATCTATGTAGCTCTCTACCCCCTCGCCCCAGCCGCCATCTTCGTGCTGATGCTCAACGATCCAATCTAGCGCTCGACGGATGTAGGGCTGGTCCATGTCCTCATCGATCCACTTGAGGGCCGGTAGCACGGCGCCAAGCCCGTAGATATAGTTCACGCCCCAGCGGCCCCACCAGCATCCGTCATTTTCCTGTGTCGCTCTTAGGTATGCTAAGCCCTCTTTGACGCTCGCCGTCGAGTCCTTGTAGCCCATGCGGCCCAGGATTTCCAAGGCGTGAGCAGTCACGTCCTCGGTCGGAGGGTCGAGGACTTCACCGAAATCGCAGAACGGGATTGTGCCGACCCAATGCTTGAGATTGTCCGCATCGAATGCGCCCCACCCTCCGTTCTTGCTCTGCATCCCTTGCAGCCAGTCACGGCTGCGTTTGAGGGCATGCTGCATACGCGGGTCGTTATCCCAGCCCATTTTCTGTAGGGCTATCATGACCATAGCTGTGTCGTCGATGTCCGGATACACGTTGTTGGCGAACTCGAAGGCCCAACCACCAGGCTTGAGTTCCGGACGTTTGATCTGCCAATCGCCGCCCCGGTCGAGGATCTGCTCGTTGAGAAGCCACTCGGTGGCCTTCACCATTCGTGGGTCATCGAGACGTACACCGGCGTCCTGCAGCGCAATAAGAGCTAGGCAGCTGTCCCACACGGGCGAGATGCAGGGCTCCGTATGGAAGGTGTTCTCGGTTTCCCTAGCGAATCCCTCGAATCCCTTGATGCCCTTTTCTATCACAGGATGGTCATTGGCATAGCCGATTGTTCTCAAGGCCATCAGTGAATAGACCCACGGCGGTTGGATACCACCCCATGACCCATCCGACTCCTGGCGCTCCAGAATCCACTGTTCCGCTTTTTTCAGAGCAGAGTTGCGGAAGGGCTCACGTATGGCCTGAAGAGGAGTCCCCTCCAAGATCCGCAGCACCCGGTCGATCGCTTTGAAGAAGCCAGGCCAGCTGAGAGGCTTCCCGCGCTTACCGAAAGTGTAGTCTGTATTCTCGCGCCCGTTAGGATATAGCTCGTCGAGCTGGGCAGACTTGGGTATGGCGCACCTAGGTTTCTCCGTTAGGAGAATCGTACACGCCACGATGGTGCCTCGCGCCCAGCTCGCGAACTCATAGATATTCAAAGGAAACCAAGGCGGAAGATGCATGATCTCGACTGGGAGCACCGGGGTCCCTTCCCATTCCCACTGCCCGAATAGCGCAAGCCACATCTTGGTAAAGACCCGGGCTTCAGGGATCCCTCCCCTAGTTAAGATGAAGCTTCTCGCTTTGGAGAGAGCCGGGTCCTCATATGGGATCCCCGCAAGCTTCATAGAGAAATAGCACTCGATGGTGATGCTGAGATCTCCGGGTCCGCCGTACCAGATTGGCCAACTGCCATCCTCTAACTGCATTCTCGTCAGGTAGCTCGCCACTTTCTGCCAGCGATCTGGATCTGGAACGCCCATG
Organism: uncultured Dehalococcoidia bacterium; assembly: GCA_964619905.1. Classification (GTDB taxonomy): domain Bacteria; phylum Chloroflexota; class Dehalococcoidia; order SHYB01; family SHYB01; genus DAOUKH01. Next base: position 4,985 of record CAZUGG010000015.1, on the reverse strand, counting down.
AAGTGGGTAAAAAGAATGTACTCGGCATGGATCGCACAATTCGCTTCCATCTCACCCCTCCAATACCCAGCATCGTATTGGAGATCGAGAAGGTGTTCGGTAGCCCGCGAGATTGATGTATCTAGCTTCTCCATGAAAGGAATGCCGTTGATCGGCTGTGAGTCGTTCTCGACGACTGCGTTACCTAGGCGGGTAAGAGGTTTCATACGTATCCGTGCTCGCGAAACCATTGGACGGCTTCGGCAAGGCCTTCTTCCACCGGTGTTTGTGGCAAACGGAGCTCGGTTTGGGCTTTGGTTGCGTTGAAGAACATTTTCTTCTTGGCGAGCCTGACTTCGGCTACGGTGGCTCTTGGCGTACGACCGCGCAAGTGCCCCTCAACGAGTTCATCCACTCGGGCGAATGCTGCGGCGAGTCAATAAGGCACGAGAACGCTGGGTGGCTTGAGGCAGGTGTTCCGAGCCAGAAGCTGGAAGATTTCGAGGAGGGTCATGTTGCGGTTGCCGAGGATATAACGGTGTCCAGGCTTACCCTTCTCCATTGCCATTATGTGTCCCGCCACCACATCGCGAACGTGGATGAGATTCAGTCCGGTCTCGAGATAAGCGAACATTCGTTGCTTTAGGAAATCCACGATGATTCTTCCAGTAGGAGTTGGTTTCACGTCTCCAGGGCCCACTGGAGTCGTGGGGTTAACGATTATGGTCTCGAGACCGCCAAGTTGGGCCTTCAGGGCTTCGACCTCAGCAAGATACTTCGATCTTTTGTAACCTGCGAGCAAAGCTCGTGTGTCCACTGGAGTCTCTTCGTCACCAGGAGTGCCATCGCTTGTCAGCCCTATCGCAGATGAGGAGCTCGTATAAACCGCTCGTTTGAGGCCTTCCTGTCGTGCAGCGTTCAGGGCTTTCTTTGTTCCCTCCACGTTCGTCTGGTAGAACAGGCGGTTGTTGGGTGGCCAATAGGAATAGTAAGCTCCAACGTGGAAGAGCACATCACAGCCTGCCATAGCACGGCGCATATCCTCCTCGCTGGCGAGTAGATCGGCGTTGGCAACCTCAACCTCCAATTCTTCGATGGCCTTCCTGTCGCTCCCTGGCCGGACCATCGCACGTACTTTCGCCCCCTTGTTAAGGAGCTCGCGTACCAGATTGCCCCCGATGAAGCCGGTGGCCCCAGTAACAACTGCTCTCATTTTGTGACAGGAGCCGCCCGGTAGGCTTTCTTTATGAAAGCCTCGGCAAAGATTGCTAGGTGTTTTGCCCCTTTTCGGGCGTTCACCGCTAGTCTTGGGACCTCGAAGATATGCCAGGGGTGGGTAGCGTAATACTTTGCCGCGGCGAAGGGACGCACGTCGCCCATAGCATCTAGGAAACTCTCGTAATGGGGGAGAGAATCTTCGGCCTCGTCGGAAGCGGCGCGTACAGACAAGAATGATACGTTCGCTTCGCGAGCCAGCTCCCCAATCCAATAGCTCTCCATGTCAACGGCCTTTGTGCGAAACGATAAAGGAAGCTGATCCTTTTCCTGAGGCCCTGGCATCACGTCGGTGACAGTGATCAGTTCGTCTGTGTGGACTGCTATGAGTTCATCTTCAAGCGCTTCGATTGCGGACTCGTACAGATAGGGGTCTGGCTCTAATATACCGACCTCTTTTAGGGATCCGTTTATTCTCGTCAGGCCTCGTATCCTACGAGGAACGATGAGGTCCCCGCCGCAGACATCTGGTGCAAGCCCTCCCGCAAAGCCTATCGCCACTATGGCCCGGGGCCGGGTCGCCAATAGCAGTTCGCGGACCGCGGCCTGCGAACGCTCGCGTCCAATTCCGCTACGGACCAGGGCAACTGGACGTTCGGCGGCCACCCCTTGAAGGGAGATCGCCGAACCATACTTGCTCGTCATACGCTCGCTGACCAGCGGCTCAAGGTCGGCAATCTCCCTATGGAGCGCGGCGATGAAAACCAACATCTGTTAGGAGCCCTCCGTTTGTTTGGAGGTAGCTTTGCGTTTCACCCATTCCTCCCAACTTTTACCAGCGGCGGTGTCTTTACCCGTGAACTTGATACTGCGTATCTCTGAGTAGGGGATTGTTGTTGGGCCCCGTCCATCTTCGTCAAAGATTTGGATAAATGGTTTCGGACCTGATGAATCTCGGTTGGAGACGAAGGCGACCCGTTCATCACCGTTCATCAGAACGAGGGTAGTGTTCCCCCGGTAATCAAAGGCGTGATCGATGATCTGTTCGATCGATAGACCAGGCCCAATTTCAGGGTCCCAACCTTCGAGGCTCTTGGTTTCCATTAGTTATCTTTGGCTACAATTTTCCGGTTAGTTGAGTCAAGATCGTGTCCCTCATTCCGCTGAAGCTGAAGGTCGCGTCTACTGCCGTGGGTTCATGGCCGCAGTGGACCATGCAGTCCTGGCACTTGGGGTTGCCGCTGGCGCGTCCATAGCTGTCCCAGTCTGTTTTCTCCAGCAGGTCTTCGAAAGAGGCGGCGTAGCCTTCTTGGAGTAAATAGCAAGGGCGCTGCCATCCGAATATGTTGTACAGAGGATTTCCCCAGGGCGTGCATTCAAAGTCTTGTTTTCCCATGAGATATTGCAGGAAAAGGGGTGACTGGTTGAAGCGCCAGCCTTGATTCTTATTGCCGAGGATCTCACTGAAAAGCGTATTGGTCCGTTCCCTACGTAAAAAATGATCCTGATCAGGAGCTTTGGAGTAGCTGTAACCTGGTGAGACCATCATTCCGTCGACTCCTAGAGTTGTCATTTCGTCGAAGAAGTCGCGAATGCGCAAAGGGTTTGAGTTGTCGAACAGAGTGGTGTTTGTTGTCACACGAAAACCCTGGTCGACGGCGGCGCGAATCCCTGCGATAGCCTGTTCGTAGACGCCGTCTCGGCACACAGCTTCGTCGTGATCCTCTTCCAGCCCGTCGACGTGGACGCTGAAACTGAAAAAATTGGATGGTTTGAAGATGCCCTCTTGCAGTTTCTTTTCTAGGAGGATTGCATTGGTGCAGAGGTAGATGTACTTCTTCTTCTCCACCAGTCCATTAGCAATCTCGCCGATTTGGGGGTGCATCAAAGGTTCCCCACCGGCGATGCTAACCATTGGAGCGCCACATTCGTCTGCGGCAGCCAACGCCTCATCGACGGGCATACTTTTTTTTAGAAGTTGGGGAGGATACTGGATCTTGCCGCAGCCTGCGCATGCGAGATTGCATCTGAACAATGGCTCGAGCATGAGAACGAGCGGGTAGCGTTTTCGTCCTAGAAGCTTCTGCTTAAGAACGTAAGAGGTGACGGTCCATGCTTGGGAAGCGGGTACGCCCATGGTTATCCTAGTAATCTCTTTCTAAGAGGAACTGGGTTAGCTCTCTACACTCGGCTCGCGCATCAGGACTAATCTCTAAGGAGTCGATCGCCTTGTAGTTTAGGGCCGCGTGTTCTTCTGCTAAGTCGCGGCAAAACTTGTCCGCGCCGAGGTCGTTGAGTACTGCGAAGACCTCGGCAACATCGTCATCGCTTAACGGTCTATCCGTGTTATAAACCTTTTGCAGCCGCTTGCGTGAGTCGCCTTGCGCCTCGTTGAGTGCGTATACGATCGGCAAAGATTTCTTTCTTCGGTGGATGTCACTGGCTTTCGGCTTGCCTGTGGCCTCTTCCACGCCCCAGACACCGAGTATATCGTCGCGTACTTGGAACAACAGGCCAAGTCCCTGCCCAAGCGAGCGCATTGCCTCGATGGTAATGCTGTCGTCTGTGCCAATAACAGCCCCCATGTGCAGGGAGGCCTCCAGAAGGGCACCTGTCTTTTTCCCAATCATCTTCAGATAGTCATCGACGTTGACCCGTGGGCGCTGCTCGAAACTTAGGTCGAGCACTTGGCCTTCGATCATCTCTGCGCTTGCTTCCGTGAGGATACGGCTGACGCGCAGCAGAACCTCGGAAGAAAGCCCACCAGGTTGTTGGAGGGCGGCAAGATTGCCAAGTACGTTCATGGCAGCTCCCGTGTTTAGGCCGTGGCTTATGCCCCATAGGTACCAGACCGTCGGGCGATGTCTACGCTGAGTGTCGCCGTCTTGTATATCGTCATGGACTAGGGAGAAATTGTGAATTAGCTCGATGGCGATGGAGGCAGGGAGGGCCGTTTCCCAAGAGCCCCCAACTGAATCCGTTGCGAAGAGGCACAAGGAGGGTCGCACGGCCTTGCCGGTATTAGCTTCGATTGGCGTGCCGTCCTCTTCTGTCCAGCCCATGTGATAACGCAGCATATCGAAGATGGGCGAGTCGTCGCGAGCAAGCGCAGCCCGCAGACCCTCGTCTACCATGGGGCGGTAGCGTGTAAAGACATCTGGCACCCGCATTGAGGTGGGCAAGAGGGAGCTCCTAGACTCTGCCCGTTGTGCTACGGGCAAAGCCAGATTCGTTGGTGGGAGGCTCGGTTCTGTTTGGATAGAAGATTGATCTAACCTCTTCGGCGATGCCCTCGGCATCTAGGTGTAGTCGCTGGCGTTGAGCCGCGGCTGTTCCGTGTTCGACGAATTCGTCTGGCATCCCGATCCGATGGACCATCACGTCTTCCAACCCGGCTTCAGCCAGCGCCTCGAGAACTGCTGTCCCGAAGCCCCCTGCCAATACATTTTCCTCTACGGTAACCACTCGGCGCGTCGACCGCGCCATTTCCGTTAAAAGATCTGTGTCTAGGGGTTTAACCCAGATTGGGTCCACTACAGAACAGGAAATGTTGTCTGCAGCCAGCCGCTCGGCCGCCTGCATAGCCGCATTGGTTGACTTGCCTAGGGCGAAGATTGCTACATCCTGACCCTGGCGAATTATGGAGCCCTTGCCGAGAGGAAGTTCCTTCAGTTCCGCATCCATTGGGACGCCGAGGCCCGCACCACGAGCTATTCGGATCGCGACAGGGCCGTTGCGCTTATAAGCGGTGTAGACGAGGTGTTGAAGTTGGTTTTCGTCACGGGGAGCGG
>CAZUGG010000014.1:0-3238 GCA_964619905.1 uncultured Dehalococcoidia bacterium | reverse complement strand
AAGAGCTTGGCGCATCCATCGACTACGAAGTCTCGCTCCCCAGTACACCGCATGCACTGGCCGTCTACTACATCGTCGCTCCGTCTGAGGCTTCGGCCAATCTAGCTCGTTACGACGGCGTGAAGTACGGACCTCAAGTGCCAGACGCGGAAAGCATCTGGGATGCGATGGAGAAGGCTCGGCAGCGTGGGTTCGGTACAGAAGTCAAGAGACGAATCATGCTAGGAGCATATGCCCTCTCGGCAGGTTACTACGATGCCTACTACCTCAAGGCAGCCAAAGTGAGGACACTTATCCGACATGAATTTGATGAAGCCTTCAAGAAACTAGACGCATTGGTCACGCCCACGTCCCCCACTTTGCCATTCAGGTTCGGCGAGCGGAGTACCGATCCAGTGTCTATGTATCGCAGCGACGTCGCTACAATCCCCGTCAACATCGCAGGCATTCCCGCGTTGTCGATTCCCGCTGGCTTTGTCGAAGGGTTGCCGGTCGGCATGCAGATCATCGGACCCGCCTTGAGTGAGCCCAAGCTATTCCAGATTGCCCATGCTTATGAGCAAGCAACGGGCTGGCACAAGCTGCGCGCCCCGGTAAACTGATACCAGCCCCTCGTGGGCTCAGCCCCAGCCGACTCCGGAGTTTATTCATGGAAGAAATCCTCAAGATCCTAGAGGCGAATGCCCGTACACCTCACGATACGATCGCGACCATGACAGGTCTCGCAGTCGACGAAGTAGATCGTATCGTTCAGGAAGCCGAGGCGAACCGTACCATCGTCAAGTACCGCACACTAGTAGATTGGCAAAGGCTTGGACGGCACGAGGTTTGGGCACTGATCGAAGTAAAGATCGTTCCTGAGCGCGATGTGGGCTTCGACTCGATCGCGGAGCGTATCTATAGGTTCCCCGAGGCACGCTCTGTGTACCTTGTATCAGGAGCCTACGATCTAGCAGTGATCGTTACAGCTTCCGATATCTATGAAGTCTCCAGCTTCGTCTCCGACAAGCTCTCCACAATCGATGGGGTCACCGGGACAATGACTCATTTCCTCCTCAAGCGTTACAAAGAAGATCATGAGGTCCTCGTGGGCCAGGACGACGACCGCCGACAACCCGTGACCCCCTAGTCATCCTCGCTAGCTTTTCTTGTTCCCTGTTCCCTCGAGGAACTAGAATGAGATCAGTAGGTCGCTCCGCCGACCGCCAGGTGAGCCTTTGACCAGTACTACACGTCGCACCATCTCCCAGCGAGTTCAAGCCGTCTCTCCTTCAGGCATCCGGCATTTCTTCGACATGATAATGTCGATGGACGATGTCATATCACTCGGCGTGGGAGAACCCGATTTCTCCACCCCTTGGCACATCCGTGAGGCCGCGATCCACTCTGTACAACGTGGACACACTCACTACTCATCTAACCAGGGCATCTTAGAGCTCCGCCGCCGAGTGTCCGATGATCTAAAGCAACGCTACGGTCTTGATTATGACCCCACCAACGAAGTACTCATAACCGTCGGCGTCAGCGAAGGTCTAGACCTGGCGATGCGGGCAATCATCGACACAGGAGACGAGGTGATCATCCCAGAGCCCAGTTACGTCTCGTACGGGCCTTGCGTAGTTCTGGCAGGGGGCACAGTTGTCCCAATTCCCACGTCCGAGGACTCAGGTTTTCGTGTTACCGCCCAGCAGATCGAGTCCGCGATCACTCCGAAAACCAAAGTCCTTGTCCTTTCGTACCCGTGTAACCCTACTGGAGCCATCCTTCCCAAAGACCAGTTGCTTGCAATTGCAGAGGTCGCCAGCCGCCATGACCTCTTCGTGATCTCCGATGAAGTCTACGACAGGCTCGTCTATGATCAGCCTCACACAACCGTTCCCTCATTGCCCGGAATGCGGGAACGCACAGTGTTACTAGGAGGCTTTTCCAAGAACTACGCGATGACTGGCTGGCGGGTCGGGTATGCCACGGCTCCAGTCAATGTCCTCAGCGCCATGGCAAAGATCCATCAATACACAATGCTCTGCGCTCCAGGCCCCAGCCAGGAGGCCGCTATAGAGGCCCTCAAGACCGACGATCGCATCGTCCATGACATGGTGACGGCCTACAACCATAGGCGCCGGTTACTAGTCAAAGGTCTGAACGAGCTTGGGCTTAGTTGTTTCGAGCCTGAAGGGGCCTTCTATGCTTTCCCGTCGATCAAGTCCACGGGTTTGAGCTCGAACGATTTCGCTGAGATGCTGCTCAATGAGGCCCGGGTGGCGGTAGTGCCAGGATCGGCGTTCGGCGCCGCTGGCGAGGGCTACATTCGCTGTTGTTACGCTGTCTCCACTGGAGAGATAGAAGAGGCTCTCGACCGCATCAGGGGGTTCGTATCCAAACGCCTCGGCTGAACCCCATCGTTAGATACGGAAGCCCCAACCCCTGCACCAATCCATCGGGCACTCCGGCCACTAGTCGTTCGGAGTAAGTTCGGCTTCGCGCCAAGCTAGGCCTGTAGTTGCCTGGAGAAACTCTTCCTTCAACGCATCGTTGGCCACAATAATGCTCGGACTGTCGATCGAAATGGGGGCGCCGCTGCGATCAGTCACCACAGCTCCGGCTTCTTCAGCAATCACCACCCCCGCAGCAATATCCCATGGAGCAAGGCTGTGGTGAAAGTAAACGTCCGTCCTGCCGGCTGCCGCGTAAGCCAGACCCAGGGCTGCCGACCCCATTATGCGAATAGCCTGCATGCCCGGCCACAAGCGATCGAGCAGCTGGAGTGCGAAGCCCGCCATCGCATCGTTGTAGCCCATGTCGGTGGCAATAGTGGCCATACTCAAGCTGGACCTTTCCGATACCCGCAACGAGTGGCCGTTCATCGTCGCCCCTGCCCCCCGCCGACCTTCGAATAGCTCGTTGCGGCAAGGGTCATAGGTTATCCCGTAGATCACCTTTCCGGCATGAGCCAGAGCAATCGTTGTCGAGAAGTACGGAACACCAAGCGCATAGTTCCTGGTGCCATCAACGGGATCCACGATCCAAACGTACGGCGAGTCACCCTCTCCAGCTTTTCCAGACTCTTCGGCAAGTACTCCATAATTCGGGTACTCCCTACGAAGCGTGGCAAGGATGAGCTGCTCAGCCTCATAGTCAACGTCTGTCACGATGTTGGCTCGGCCCTTTTCACGAATATTCTTCTCTTCGTCGAATCGCTTGAGGAGAAGTTGACCCGTATTTTGCATAAGCGGGACCG
>CAZUGG010000013.1:0-4750 GCA_964619905.1 uncultured Dehalococcoidia bacterium | reverse complement strand
TGCCCTGATCTCGCTTAGAGATGTCGCATTCGAGGGCTAAGGCGAATCCGCCGGAGGCCTCAATCGCAAGTGCCGTCGCTTCCGCGTGGGACTTCTTGGCGTCGAGCGCCATGACAAAGGCTCCGCGGCCTGCAAGATCTTCGGCAACGGCTCGGCCTATGACTTGGCCTGCACCTGTGACGATGGCGACTCTGTTAGCGAATGGCATACCAGAAGCTGCCAGGTAAATAGTTCCGGCTGAAGCAACCGACAAAGTTGTTTCCTGATTGTAACAGAAGGAAACGGGTTGGTAGGCGCGGTCTCATCGCTGGAGAACCAGAGATGCACGCGAGGCTTGCTAGTTTTAGGAGAGAAGTACACCGCACTCTGGAAGAGTAGGGTTCTTCCAAGCCAAAGGAACCACCTCTATAATGTCACGGCCGCCTGCAATTTATGTCTCAAGACTCGACCAGTTTCAACCCAAAGCTACGTCCGCTCGAAGTGCGTCGTGTGCAGCAGGACGGCCAGCGTTACTACCTTTTGAGTGACAGCCTTGGGCTTGGAACAGGACCCGCGCTTGTTCCTGAAGCCTTGGGACCCTTTTTAGCCTTGTGCGACGGCACTCGAAGTTTGGAAACTCTGGCCGCGGCGTTTCGCCAGCGAACCGGTGTGGACCTAAGCCTTGAACGTATACGTCACATCCTTGCCTCGTTTAGTGAAGGGCTCCTCCTAGATGACGCGAAGTTCACCGAGGCCTACGGGAAGGCGGTGAAGAACTTTCGTGCACTCCCATATCGTCCCTTGAGTCATGCAGGAGCCGTTTATCCTAGCGATCCGAACGAATTGGTCGAGACATTCGATAGATACATCAAAGATGCTGGAGTCGTTCGTGGTACAACGGGGTTTGGGGAACGTCAGGCAGTTGGCCTTGTCTCTCCTCACATAGATTACGAAAGGGGCTGGAAGACCTATGCGTATGTGTGGGCACACGCTGCGTCGTTAATTGTTGAAGCAGATGTAGCAATTGTGTTCGGGACCGACCATTCCGGGGGACCGGGGAAATTGACGTTCACACGGCAAAGTTATGCGACCCCTTTTGGACCGTTGCCAACGGAAGTTGAGATCGTCGACAAGCTAGCGAAAGCTTTAGGAGAGAAGGCGGCCTTTTCAGAGGAGTACCACCACCGCCACGAACATTCGATTGAACTGGCTCTGGTTTGGCTTGACTACTTCGCGCGGCCAAAAGTCATCCCTGTGGTCCCAGTGCTTTGTGGGTCGTTCTACCCTTTCCTACTTGGACAGTCCACGTTGGAGGCAAACCGCGAGATCGAGACGGCAATTCGGGTTATAAAGGAAGCCTGTGGTCAGCTAAAGGTTCTCTATGTGGCCGCTGGGGATTTCGCTCACGTGGGACCGGTGTTTGGAGACTCGACACCCTGGATGGAGAAAGAAAGAACGAAACTGCGTGAAGCTGACGGGGCGTTACTAGAGTCTATTGAAATTGGTGATCACAAGAGTTTTTTCGAACACGTTCGGGATGCGGGGGATCGGAATCGGATTTGCGGGACCCCACCTATTTACATGATGCTTCGAATGCTAGAAGGAACACCGGGTGTGACAATGGGCTATGACCAGTGCCCAGCTGACCCTGAAAGCTCGAGCTACGTCTCGATCGCAGGAGCTCTAGTTGGACCGAGTTCCTAATCAGACATCACCGTCCGAATGAACGGGTGGGCGGCCTTAGGGCCCGTACTAGTCGATCGGTACTACACCCGGGCCTTCAAGGCTACGACCTGATGCTTGCCAAGGCTTTTGTCGGAACACTCTTTGGACCATCGGCTCAAAGAATGCTAAGGGCTTAGTCGGGTAAGCAGGATCGAATGCCCGTTGGTCATATTTATCGCACCATTCGATACAGGCTTGGTAATAGGGATGGTCCCGATAGGCGTCACGCGCATTGCGATCCATCCCATAGTAATGCCAGAAATGATATCCCTGGAATAGACCGTGATGATTAATGATCCACCACGTCTTGTCTGAGACGTAGGGTCGCAAGAGTGCCCCTGCGAGCGCTGAGTGATTGTCCGGTGCAATGCTGTCCCCAATGTCGTGGAGTAACGCTGCCACGATTGTTTCCTCGTCGGCATCATCAGCATGGGCCAGGGTTGCCGACTGGAGCGAATGGACGTACCGGTTCACTTGGAACCCTCGTTCTTCGCCTTTCAAGTGGTCAAGCATGGAAAGGACATTTCCTACGAGGTCTTCGTTCGCGGTGGTTATGGTGCGTTGAAGTAGCGCGTAGTCCTCTGCTGTTCCCTGATCCATACGCGTGAAGCTCACCGTACGAGGTTCTGTCGTCACAGCGTTACCTCCCCACGCCAAAATGGCGTTTGTAACCTAACGATCTGGCCTATTCGACTTCCACAACAGCGCCGGCGGCCTCTAGCTTTTTCTTCGTCTCGTCGGCTGTTTCCTTAGGCACGCCCTCCTGGACCGCTTTAGGAGCCGCCTCTACAAGATCTTTGGCCTCTTTTAGGCCGAGGCTCGTGACTTCGCGTACCGCTTTGATGACGTTTATCTTGTTGGGTCCGACTTCTTTCAGGGTAACGCTGAAGTCTGTCTGCTCCTCGCTTGCTGCACCGGAATCGCCCCCCGCTGCGGGGGCAGCAGCGGCCACGGCTACTGGAGCTGCGGCGCTGACACCGAATTCCTCTTCAAGCTGTTTGACAAGCCAAGCGACGTCCGTAATGGAAAGGTCCTTGATACCGTCAAAGATGTCTTCTTTTTTTGTGGCTGCCATCGGGTTCCTCCGTTAGTTAGGTCGCGCCCATGGGGCGGCGGCTTGGGTCAGCTATTCCTTTGCCTCTGTCTCGGGGGCATCCTGCCCGCTCGCGGCTGACGCTTCGTTTGGTTGTTCGTCAGTTTCTATTGAAGTTGGTTCCTCGGCCGGATCGGCGTCACTAACTTCGTCTTTTTGTTCGGTGACGACTTGAGTAGGTGGTTCGCTTGCGGGCAAAACGGGGGTCTCCGGGTTGGATGCTCCCTCTTGAGGAGCTTGGGCTGGTTCATCCTTAGGATCAAGAGCAGACTTTTCTTGGCCTAACTCACTGCCATTGGATTCCAGTTGCTGTCGAACCTGGTCTAATGCGCGGGCCAAACCCGCGATGTGATAATTGAGAGCGTGGGACAATCCGTACAGGGGACCCATTAGGCTGCCCATGAGTCCAGCCATGAGCACTGGTTTGGACGGTAATCCGGCCAGCTCTTTGACTTGATCTGCGGTTAAGACCTGGTCAGCGGTGACGGCCCCAATGAGTTCAATCGTAAGGTTTCCTGCTTTGATTTCGTCATTGAGGGTTTTGGGCGGGTCTACGACTTCGCCATAACCAAAGGCGATGGCAGTGGGTCCTTGGAGTATGTCCCGTAGGCCAGGTTTGCCGACATTATCCGCTGCGATGGCGGCAAGGTTGTTCTTGACCACCAAGTATTCCACGGAGGCTTGTCGTAACTTCTTCCGGAGCTCATTAACCTGATCGACGTTTATCCCATTGTTCCTAGTAGTAACGGCAATGGTGCATCGGTTAAGTCGATCTTCGATTTCAGCCACTTGCTGGATCTTGCGTTTGGTAGGCATAGTGTCTGGTCCTTAAATATCGAGAGCCCTGCTTGCGCAGACAGCAGGGCCCGGCGACTCCTCTAGAATGAGGGAGGTCGGAAATTCCTGCCTAGGCGGGGTTTATTGCTCTAATGCAACCCGCTGTCTACGGCTTGTGGGTCTTATGGCTAGGAAGGCTAGCTTAACATCCTCCGAAGAATTGTGTGAAGACGTTGAGAGTGTTTGTCGAATTGTCAGTTCGTGTGTAGAGACTGGATTGCTGGTACATCGAGCTTGATTGACGGTCCCATGGCGGTGGCCAACACCGCGGAACGAATATACTGGCCTTTGATCCCGCTAGGTTTGGCTGCGACGATTGCCTCCATCAGGGATGCCAGGTTCTCACGGAGCTGGCTCTCTTCAAAGCTGGCCTTGCCAAATACAGAATGGATGACCCCGGTACGGTCTAGTCGGAATTCCTGGCGACCCTTCCGTGCCTCTTCAATCGCTCGTCCGATGTCTGCTTCCTGGACTACCGTACCTGCTCGGGGGTTCGGCATCAGGCCTTTGCGCCCCAGGACGCGGCCCAGTTTGCCGACTTTCGGCATCATATCCTGGGTTGCGATGGCGACATCGAATTCTACCCATCCGCCTTCGATCTTCTTTATGGTTTCGTCGTCTCCGATGAAGTCAGCGCCGGCTTCTTGAGCTACCCGAACGCCCTCTCCTTGGGTGAAGACGAGCACGCGGACTTGTTTGCCCAAACCGTTGGGCATCATGGCAACACCTCGGACCTGCTGATCAGCATGTCGAGGATCTGCACCCATGCGGAGATGAATCTCGACCGACTCGTCGAATTTGGCATAAGCCGTCTGCTTCGCGAGAGCTATCGCCTCATCCGGCTGATAACGACGCTCCAACTCGACGAGCTTTGCCGCTTCAAGATATTTTTTTCCGTGTTTGCCCATTTCTCTTTTCTCTGGGTAGCGTTACTCGACATCTAATCCCATGGATCGCGCTGTGCCTTCGATGATGCGCATAGCGCCTTCCACGTCGGCAGCGTTTAGATCCTTCATCTTCATCTCGGCGATCTCCCGGACCTTATTTCTAGCGACGACCCCGGCCTTCTCTCTGGGGGTAGCCCCGCTTCCCTTTTCACCCCCAGAGGCCTTCTTG
>CAZUGG010000012.1:0-3567 GCA_964619905.1 uncultured Dehalococcoidia bacterium | reverse complement strand
TTTCTCCGGGGCTGGGGCAGCAGGAGTGGCCACCTCTAAGCTCCTGGTGCACTTCGGAGCCAAGCGTTTGGTGCTCGTCGACAGTAAGGGAAGCATCCACAAGGGCAGGAACGACCTCACCCCGGTCAAGCAGGAAATGCTCACAATTACAAACCCGGAGGATATTCGGGGTGGCCTTGCTGATGCACTTGCGGGTGCAGACGTCTTCATCGGCGTATCAGTGGCGGATGCTGTAACTCCGGATATGGTCAAATCGATGGCGAACGACCCGATTATCTTCGCCATGGCGAACCCAGTGCCAGAGATAATGCCCGCCTTGGCCCGTTCCGCAGGGGCGGCGGTCGTTGGTACAGGGCGCAGCGACTTTGAGAATCAGATAAACAATTGCTTGGCCTTCCCGGGCATATTCAGGGGAGCACTAGACGTGGGAGCCTCTGCTATTACGACAGACATGAAAATTGAGGCTGCTCGAGCCCTAGCATCCCTTGTTGATAACCCCACGCCGGAGCGTGTGATTCCTTGGGCTTTGGACCAGGAAGTCGTGCCCTCGATTGCGAAAGCAGTAGCGGATGTATGGAGGGCCGGGGCAGACAACTGCGGAGTGGAGACCCCGGTCAAGCGAGCACTTTTCGCCTAGGAGCTCTTAATTTGGGAGAGCACTTCAGCTAGGTCTTCGCCGAAACGCTTAATTTGCCAACGACGGACATCCGTCTTACTGAACTCATTCTCGATAGCTTCTGGATCTCGTGCAAGTCGGTCTAGACTCACTGCTGGCCAGATGACGGAGGGGTCTAAAGTTAGATCGTTGGCCCGCTCATTGCGCCAAGCCTTCAAAGCTTTGAGACGCGTTTGTTGTCCCGCCGTCATTCGGGGTGTCGAGCCCACGCTGAAATTGGGCTTAGGCTCCGGCTGGGCCTTTTTCCCTTTATGGATGGCGTGCCGCAATCGATTGGCGAAAGGTGAACGAAAATGCCGGAGTATCTTACTGGTAGGTTCTTCGTCTACCAGAGAACCGGCCATTGTCACAAGGTCCTCAGTACGAATGATTCGGAATGGTGGAACACCTCGACGACGAGCTTCTATCTCTCGGGTGACAGCTAGCTCCTTGAGGACGGCGCGCCCTTGGTCATCGAGAGTACGGCTGCCTTTGAACGTGAGGTAGGCTAACTCGGGTGGCTCGGGTGGGGAATAGTGAATCTGTTCGAGCCGGGCGAACTCCTCTGTGATCCATTGAGTTCGGCCCAGGGCAACTAATTTTTCGTAGAGTGCGTCTCGCAGCGGAAGCATGTGCTTGACATCGCCAGCAGCATAATCGATCGCCTCATCACTTAGTGGGCGGATGCTCCAGTCGGCGCGTTGGAGCCTCTTCGGTTTTTCGACGATGATATGGAGGCACTCTTCCAGCGCTGAGGCAAGACCGATCCGTTCCATTCCTGCGAAACGTGCTGCGATGCTGGTATCGAATATGTTGGTCAATCGGAACGCCCAGTCACGGTCGAGGCCGCGGATGTCGTAATCTGCGCCGTGGATGACCTTCTGGATTTTCGGGTTGGAGAGTAGAGGCCCGATAGGGGACATATCAGCTATCGAGAGGGGGTCGATGAGGAAGGTTTCATCCAGTGTCGCCAATTGAATGAGGCAAACTCGCTCGGGGTAGCGATGGTAACCGTTCGCCTCGGTGTCGAGGGCGACGACAGATTGCTTCAGGAGGGCATCCACAATCTGCGCAAGGCGTTTGTGGGTAACCACCAATTCAAAAGGAGTGCCGCTTGATAACACCAGGTTTGGAGATCTAGAACGCTGGTAAAGAGTCAGTGGATTGGGGCAGCGTTGCAGCCTCTCTCGTAGCGTAAGGAATGGACGAGTGGAGTGTCAACAGAGGGTGGAGACAGGGGGTACCGATCATTCTGAAAATAGCGGGTCTGTTGATTGGAAGGACGTTGGTACCATATAGTAGAAACAAAGCAGAATGAGTTCAAAACCTTCATCAAGGAAGCTAAGGGTTACTTGGATGCTCCCGCACGTGAACCGTAAGCCCCTCCTGATTGTGCTATCGGGTCCGTCGGGGGTAGGAAAGGACGCCATTCTCAACCGGATGCGCATCCTCGAGATGCCACTTCACTTCACGGTCACGACCACCACGCGACCGATCAGGGCCAATGAGCGAGAAGGAGTAGATTATAACTTCATCTCAGAAGTCAGTTTCCAAAGCTTCATTAAAGAGGGTGAGTTTCTAGAGTTTGCGGAGGTCTATGGCAATTGGTATGGCGTACCGAAGTCACAAGTCCGCAGTGCTCTTTCTGCCGGGAGTGATGTGTTGATTAAGACGGATGTCCAAGGGGCGGCTACGATCAAGCGGCTCGTACCGCAGGCAACTATGATATTTGTAGTGCCACCCTCGCTTCCTGAGCTCGAACGGCGCCTGACATGGCGCATGACCGAATCTGATGAGAGCTTGCGTCTTCGGCTAGAGACGGCTCGTAGCGAGATGGAGCATGCTAGTACCTTCGACTACGTTGTTACCAACGATACGTTGGAAGACGCGGTCCGCGAGATGGATTGTATTATCACCGCCGAGCATTGCAGGATACCACCTCGAGTTGCCCAGCTTGACTAGTCTCCTCGCCTGAGCCAGCCCTTGGTTCAGGTTGAATTAGAAGCGGAAGCTTCTAATTCAACTTTTGTGAGCAGAAAGCTCCTCGTAGACCCGCAGGATCTCTTCGTCGTCTGGGTTACGAGTGTAATAGGGCTTGACGACAACTCCACCAAAGGCCATGACGATGCCCGAGTGGTCGTCGATCACAAACTCGGGAAGGGCGTCGACGCCGAGCTCAGTGAGAGTTTCTTTGTAGTCCGATAAGGGCTTCAGGTAGCAGGTTTCGATGTACTTGCGCAGGTCGTGCCGATTGACGACCTCCCAACGGATACCTACGCCAGACCAGATATAGATCTTGTGGCCGTCGTTGACGATCTTGCCGAAGATTTCGTGAACAAAAGGTCTGAGACTTCCGTCGTCTGCAATAAGAGTGTAGTCGACATCGAAAAAGACGTTCATAGAAGGAGTTCGAGGATCAACACTGGTGTGATTATAACAGAAGTGGAAGGCCTAAGATACAGGGTGGTGCGTCTTATACGTTTACGCTAGGAAGGTTGGTCGTGATTCGTGTAGACTGCGCCTGCTGTCGATGCCGGAACCGCCCTGGTCCCGGTTGTGAATGGAGGAGGCAACAGTGGTACATAAGCCTGTGCCCGAACCCGATGAACTTACCAAGCCTTTCTGGGATGCAGTTGATGCGGGAAGATTGGAGGTTCAGCGTTGCGTTAAATGTCGCCATTTCAACCACCCGCCGGTGGACATTTGCCCGCGCTGCCATTCCATGGAACATGCCTTCGAGCAGGTGAGCGGTACGGGGAAGATTTATAGCTTTACGATCACGCACGACGCGCGCCAACCAGCATTTACTGAGATCCAGCCTTACCCTGTGGCTGTCATCGAGCTGGACGAAGAGCCGGGCCTCTTCATGTTGACCAACATCCCCGGTGCTGAAGTAGAAGAAGTGAAGACGG
>CAZUGG010000011.1:0-3136 GCA_964619905.1 uncultured Dehalococcoidia bacterium | reverse complement strand
GCTCGCTCCCCGACTCTTTTACCCCCCCCCATTGACAAGCCTTCGCAGCGGGCGACTCCAACCCCCGCTCCGACAGCGCTTCCAGCGCGACCTCCTGTTTCTCTTGGCCCATACGAAACGGTAAAAAATGATATGTTCGGGTTCGAGATTGAGTTGCCTGCAGTATGGGATATTGCAGAGGGCGGGGCTCAGTTCAATGAGCCCATACTGGCTGCAGCTGGCGAACTGGGCGTACCTCGGGCCTCCGTAAGTCTTCTCATTCCGACCGCATTGGGGATCGCAAAAGAGCATGGGGCACAAGCACTCGACGCTCTCAAGGCGGACGAGCCAATCGTACTTGATGAAGGCGAGATCACTCTCGACGATGGAACAGAGGCCTACGGTTACACACTAGAATTTCCGGGTGAGCTGCCGTTGAGAAGCCTCCTGTACATCATCCCAAGGGGTTCGCAGGTGTTTCAGGTCTTCGTTGAATCTGTACCCGCCGATTTTGAGGCTCGCTCTAATGAATTAGAAGAGATTGCCAAGAGTTTTCGATTGCGAGAACAGACGCCTTTCGGTGTCAACTTGGCCGAAGCATTGGTTACCCGCGACATTACCCCGGCGACGCTTGACCCTCATTTGGTAGAAGATATCGGATCGTACAGGTACGCATCCCAAGTCTTTGGCGGCCTGGTTACCCTTACACGTGACCTTGAGGTTGTGCCTGACATAGCGGCATCATGGGACGTCTCTCCAGACGGCCTTGTCTACGACTTCCATCTTGACCCTGAGGCCGTGTTTCACAGCGGCAAACCCGTCACTCCGGAAGATGTTAAATGGTCGTTCGAACGGGCCGCAGATCCTTTAACAGGGTCCCGTGTTGCAGAGACCTACCTAGGAGACATCGCTGGTGTCACTGAGAAGCTGAATGGTGACAGCGATGAAATCGCGGGGGTAGAGGTGGTAGGTGAGAATACGGTGCGGTTCAGTCTGACTGCGCCGGTACCGTACTTTCTAGCCAAGATGTCGCATACGGCTGGATTCATCATTAATAGGCAGAACGTGGAGGATGGAGGAAGTCTCTGGTTCTTCACGCCAGATGGCACCGGACCATTCAAGGTACGTGGTTGGGAACCCAACGTGGTGATGGTGTTGGAAAGGCACAAGAGATACCATCTTGGTGTCCCCTCGCTCCAGAAATGGGTAGCGTGGCACTTCGGTCCGGACCCCCTTCTAATGTACGAGGCTGGAGATGTGGACGTTACCTTCCTGGTCGGTGACGCTGCGCGGAAGGTCCAGAACCCATCCCATCACCTTAGCGACGAACTACAGATCGTTTCCACTTTGGGTGTCGACTACCTTGGCTTCAACTCACAGGAGGCTCCCTTCGAGGATCCTCGTGCCCGTCGCGCGTTGGCTTTGTCAATCAACTTGGACCAGGTATTGTCTGACCTTTCGAATACGGTGGAGAGACCGCTTGGCTTTATTCCGAGAGGCATGCCAGGTTTCTCTGACAGCACCCGACCAATCAGCTTTGACCCGACCGAGGCAAAGCGCCTTTGGTCTGAGGTAGTTAACGAAACGGGGGTGGATCTGACAGAGATTCGGTTTCAGGTTCAAGGCCTCTTCGTTCCGTCTTACGTGAGGCTCATTGCGGAAATGTGGAATGAACACCTTGGTCTTGAAACCGTGTTCCATGGGTCGTTGGGGGGCGACCTTGGCACCTTACTGCGTGATACCAGCTCGCATGTCTTTGAATTCGGCTGGATTGCGGACTATCCCGACCCCCACAACTTCTTAGACGTCTTGTTCCACAGCAATGCGCGTTGGAACACGGGACTCTACAGCAACGACAGGGTTGATAGTCTGTTAGAGGGTGCCCGGATCAACCAGAACTATGACGATCGGCTCGCGACCTATGACGAAGTGAATCAGTTGATGCTCGATGATACAGCTGGCGTGCCCCTCTGGTATTTCCGACGATATATCTTGGTAAAACCCCACGTAGTCGGCTGGTTCTTCTCAGCTCAAGAACTCTGGGATGTGACAGAGATTACCTTGATGAAAGAGATTCAGGTTTAACGACCCCTTGTCGTTTCTGGGTCCTCTGCGAACAGCCAGCATCGTACGGTATGCGACTGCCCAACGGTGAAGTTGGGGGGCGACTGTTTGTCGCATGGATCGAATGCATAGGGGCAACGAGGATGGAATCTGCACCCTGCCGGTGGATCGACGAGGTCTGGGGGTAAACCCTCGAGGAATTGCGGGTGCTCGACCTCGTGCAAGCGCGGTATGCTGGCGATCAACATTTGTGTATATGGGTGCTTCGGAGCCGGGATAACGTCGTCGGCATGGCCAGCTTCCACGTGCTCACCACCGTAAGCAACGACAATCCTGTCGCATAGGTCACTAGCCAGAGCAATGTCGTGGGTGATGAAGATCATCCCTAGGTTTTTTTCGGCCTTTAGTCGCTTGAGCAGGTTCATCACTTGGGCTTGAACGCTGACGTCGAGTGCTGAAGTAGGCTCGTCAAGAACCACTAGCTGGGGGGACATAACCAGTGCCATTGCGATTGCTATCCGTTGTTTCATGCCGCCACTGAGTTCGTGCGGATAACGTTCAAGGACCTCCGATGAGAGTCCGACAAACTCTACGGTCTCCGCGGCTTGTTGCAGTGCTTCTCGCCGCGAGATGGTGCCTTCCATGAGCAATCGTTCGATAACTTGGCTACCCACGCGTAGAACGGGGTTGAGGGAATTCATGGCCCCTTGGCCAACCAACGCGATGACCTTGGATCGAATCTACGAGCGGAATTCGCTATCTGATAATCCTGTGAGGTTGTTGCCGCTCAATAGCATCGTTCCCTCGTACACACTGACGTTTGGCGGCAACAAGCGCATAAGGGCGAGTGCCAGGCTAGTCTTTCCGCTGCCCGACTCACCCACGATGCCAACCGCCTCGCCCGGCTCGTCGATGGAGAAACTGATCCCGTCAACGGCGCGCACGGGACCCCTGGGCGAATCGTAGTACATCTGAAGCTCACGTATGTCGAGGAAGGTCATTGACGCCCTCGTCGAAACTGCGGGTTCACTACTGGTTCCATACCGAGAGAAAACAACATAAAGGTGACTGAGGTGATGATGATAAGAGCGCC
>CAZUGG010000010.1:0-2808 GCA_964619905.1 uncultured Dehalococcoidia bacterium | reverse complement strand
GTGAATGCATCTTTTGCAGAATCGCATCCGGGGAGCTTCCCAGCGAAAAGCTCCATGAGGGAAACGGGGTTTTCGTGATCACCGACATCAACCCTCAGTCCCCCGTCCACCTCCTTGTTATTCCCTTAGCACACGTTGACTCAATGGCAGAAATCCATGCCGACAACGCCTTCCTCATGGAAAACATGAGCCTCATGGCAAAATTAGCGGCGGAAACGGCGGGAGTTGCTGAATCCGGCTATCGCCTGGTCGTGAACACAGGAAAGAATGGCGGCCAGAGCATCTCCCACCTACACATGCACCTACTAGCCGGGCGTCATCTGAGCGGAGAGATGGGTTAACCTGACGAAACGACTGTGCATGACCAACTGGCCGAAGCAGCCGATCCTAGACAGCCCTAATCGTTGCTCCAAGGCTCCTCATTCAGGTACACTATCGTGCAGTTCCGATTCAAAAAAGCGAAGCCCTATGTCACACAAAGCACAAATGAAAGGCGTCAAGAAGGTCCGCGGTGGCAAACGTGGCGGCATCTCGCGCAAACGCTCCAACGACGGGCAGCGGACTCGCCAGGTACCCGATGAAGTTCTTACCGGAAAAGCTGCCTGGCCGAAGACACTGGATGACAACAGCTAGAACCTTCCGGTCCTAAAGGTTAGAAACCCCCGCAACAGTGGTCGGGGGTTTTTTTGTGTGACCTTGGCTTCGGCTCGCAAGACCGTGTTATCCTCGCGCCACACCAAACTGGGGGATCTATTTGACGGGGCGTGTTCAGGGGAAGATCGCAGTTATCACTGGCGCTGCATCAGGTATCGGCCGAGCTACTGCCCTGACCATCGCTCGGGAAGGCGCTGCTGTTGCCCTCGCCGATATCAATCCTGATGGTGTCCAAGCAGTTGTGAAAGAGATTGAGGCCGCGCACGGCAGCGCCATAGGAACGCAAGCGGATGTCTCAAGTAAGCCTGACATCGAAAGAATCATCAGCCAAACCATCGACCAATTTGGTGGGATCGATGTGCTTGTAAACTGCGCCGCAATCGGCGCTAGCACTTCGCTGGAGGAGGTAACGGAAGAGCAGTGGGACACGGTGCTCAAGGTTAACCTAAAAGGAACGGTGCTCTTTTGTCAGGCAGTACTACCCTACCTTCGCCAGCGGGGCGGGGGAGTCATCATAAACTTTTCGTCTGGTTCCGGGTTCCGCCCCGCCGGACGCAGCCTCGCTTATGGTGCTTCTAAAGCAGCCGTGGCCCACGTCTCACGCAGCCTAGCACACGAACTAGGCCCAGAAAATATTCGTGTTAACACAGTTGCTCCGGGCATCACGGACACCCCAATGACAAGAGCGGTATTCAAAACCGAAGAAGGGCTCCAAGAGGCAGCCACCAATTCCATCCTTAAAACACCTATGGGTGTTTACCTCGAACCACAGGACCAGGCCAACGCAGTCCTGTTCCTCATATCAGACGAGGCACGACACATTACCGGCCAAACGCTTCACGTCAACGCGGGCTCCTGGCTTTCGTAGGCCGAGGCGGAACCAAAGACGAATTTCGACGCCGGTGACGTGCGTCGAAAATGACGAAATTCGTTGCGATTTGCGTTTTCTTTCACGGCAAGGTCGTAGGATCGACACATCTTCGGGTCTATATATGCTGATTCCGATTCATTTGGCCTGATATTTACGGTTTTGACTACGTTATCGAGCCTACCATAGACTTATATCGTTAATTCATGGCCAAAAGTATAACGGCCATAGTGATGGAGAAACTCGATGAAGGTGTTACGTTCCACATTAGTAAGCCCTAGGAAGGGCGAAGCGGAGGCGCTCAGCAAGCTCCTCCACCAGCTAGACGGTTACCTTTCGACACAACCTGGATTCGTAGAGAGTTACGAGCTTGCTGAGAATAACTCTCTCGGAAGGGTGAGTGTGTGGGAGAGCCGCCAGGCAGCCGACCACGCTGCGACCCGAGTGCACACAATCGCACTGAAGTCGCAGATCCAACGTCATAGCAATCCAGATCTGAGCGAGCGCATGCTTCGCGTCACCGGCGAGCGACACGCCGCATAGCAAGAAGCGCCCCTAAGCTGGGACCAAGGCCTCCGTCCAGACGGAGGCCTTTTCTTATCTCATTTACTAGCCCAAGCTAGAATGGAAACCATGGGCTCCCGCATTCCACTACCAATTTCGGTCCTCCTTCAACATCGTAGCAACGATGAGTACACGCCTCCGCCTTGGACCGTGCGCGATCAGCAAGCCTTACAGAAAGCACTGCCCCGCGCCGAATCAACCAGCGCCAAGTTGCTTGACCAAATGCGTTTCGCCGAGAGTCGACGAGGCACCGCCACGGCCCTACGCTCGATCGACCATGCTTGGGGTGGCGGGTACTACGCCGTTCCTCCTGAAGCAGAGCTGGACTCTGATGCGGCAGATGCAGCCTTCTCGGGCGATGAACTCATCATCGATGTCCAAACACATTACATCGCTCGTCATCGCGCCGCAGCGCCCGGCGTCGAAGGCGTGATGGGTTTCATAAAACGGGTTGCTCCGGATCGATGGAAAGGGCTCAACCCGACGATGCACCTCGATTTGGGAAACTACTTGAGTAACATTTTCCTCGAAAGTGAAACTGCAGTTTCTGTGCTGACTTCAGCTCCCGGTGGCGAAACCCATAGCATCCTGACCAACCCGGAGATCGCGGGCACCCGCGAACTCTTCGACCGCCTAGCTGGAACGGGCCGCCTAATCAACCACTCAATCGTGCACCCCAACGCTCCAGGAGAGCTGGAGCGGTTGGCCACTATCAAAGAACT
>CAZUGG010000009.1:0-3733 GCA_964619905.1 uncultured Dehalococcoidia bacterium | reverse complement strand
GGGCTCTTGCTCGTGGTATCCTAGGTAGTTGGGGTCTGCGCCAGCGGCCTGAAATCCCTTAAGCTCGGGCCTCGGGCTCGACTTCCCGGCTTCGTGATATTCCTTGAATCCTTTCCAGTAGGAGGTTATGTTCCCCGCATTACCTACAGGAATGAACAGGGCATCTGGAGCTTCGCCGAGGACGTCAATGATCTCGATTGCGGCCGTCTTCTGGCCCTCTATTCGATAAGGGTTCAAAGAATTCACTAATGCAATGGGCTGTCGTGAAGTGATTTCGCGGACGATGTCGAGGGCTTCATCGAAGTTTCCATCGAGAGATATCAATGTGGAACCGTATGCCGTTGCCTGGGCGAGCTTTCCAGCGGCCACTTCCCCCTTAGGAACGACAACAATCGATCGTAAGCCGTAACGAGCTGCGTAGGCGGCCGCGGATGCACTGGTGTTGCCTGTTGAGGCGCAAATCACGGCAGTTGAGCCCTTTTCGATAGCCTTGGCAAAGGCCACGACCATACCGCGGTCCTTGAACGAGCCAGTAGGGTTAGAACCTTCGAGCTTGAAATAGAGGGCTGCGCAGCCAACTTCCCGCTCGATATTTTGGGATCGTACGAGAGGAGTGTCCCCTTCGCCTAGGGAGAGCAGAGGAGTCGCCGGCGTTAAAGGCAGATATTGCCCATATGCGTGCAGGACCCCCTTGGTGGGCCGGGGGCCGGCCCCTGTCATGCCTGCGTTACTGCTCAAGCGACAACCCCACCTCAACGGCATTATGCCACTCTCGCGCTGGGGGTGACCAGCGCGAGTTAAGCGATCTAAGGAAGGCCAAAGGGATTCTGAGACCCAGACTTTTGTTGCGCTACCGCGGTCGCAGTAAGTAACTCCTGAGCCCGCGTTAACGAAATGTCGTCGATGTCTCTGAGGACTTTGTCTACCTTGATGCTTCCGAAGCAGTTGTCAGAACCCCGGGGCAGTACTCAATAAGGTTTGCGTCCCATTCACGGGAGAGCCATGCTTCTAACGCACGAAGCTTCAGGGTCTCGAGGTTTCCGGCGTCAACTTCTCTCGCGGAAGTCCGTCCAGAGACCATGATGTATCGTGATCCAGTTCCCTCCGCGAAGGGGCCGGCGACTTCGCCGATGGCTAAGCCTTGAATGGCTTCATCGAAGAGTCCATCGAAATCGCCGACGTTAACAAGACCGAGACTTCCCCGTTTATCGCGAAGCTCAAGGTCGATTGAGATAGTAGCCGATAGATCTTCGAAACGCGTTCCATCTAATTGATTGCGAATCTCCCGTGCCGCACCGAGGTCACGAACCTTGATAGCGTGGAGCTCGGCGCTGCCGGTATTGATTCGACGGGTGAGGCGTACTACGTAGTAGCCATCGTCTGCTTCGATGGGCTGGCTGACCTCTCCAACGTCGAGGCCCAATAGAAGCTGGTCAAGCTTTGGGAACGTGGTTCGTGGGACCCAGCCCACGAGCCCACCGTTGGCGCGGCTTTCTTGGTCGGTTGAGAATTGCAGGGCTGTTCGTGAGAAGTCTACGTCCCTATCGAAGAGTTGTGATTCGACCTGTTCGGTAAGACCGAGATCAACGATGGCAAGGACGTTGAGTTCTGCGTGGGCCTGTACGAGCTGGATGTTTCGGCCTAAGTTTTCCCTAAGCTGCCGCCGCAGGAGATCTACTTGCACTAGATCTCTATAGAGACTTTTGGACAACTGTGTTGTGGAAAGGTAGTTGCTGATGGCCGCTTCGTAGTCTCGTTTTACTTGTCCCTCGATCGGTTGGCCCGCTGCAGCGGGAACAAGTCGCAGCAGGATTTCCTCGTTAACGTCATCGTCCGTTGCGGACAGGCCTTCGCGAGGGGCTGCCTGTCGGATCAATTCGTTGTTGGCAAGGTTCTGCATTAACTCATAGGGTGCGACACCAGGATTGAATGATCCGCCGTAAGCTTGAGCATAAAGTCGCTGCGACTTCAAAATCGAAGTGTACTCACCTTGGCTTACGGTTACGTCGTTCACCTGGAGGATTGGGGGGTCGTCGTTCTGTATAAGCGCAACGACCAAGACCGCGATCACGATCACGCCGATGAACGATGATAGTGGGACAAGGAATTTCCAGGAAAGGTTTCGGGGACCGCTCGGAGGCTTGCGTCTTCGGCTTAGGGTAATGGGAGGGGGCTCTGGGTTTCTAGAAGTTCGCCCAGAGTCTCTTCTTCTCGAACGGCGTCTATCTGGCACGACTTGACCTCGATGGGAAGGGCTGGATCACAGGGACCAAAGCCTGTCGAGTATGCGGGCGGATCAAAGAAAAAGGTTCGCCCCCGCTGTCTTGGTTAAAGCGGATACCGAACTAGCTTCGACGTGGACGGTCGTAAGAGATTCCAGTCTCCAAAATGTGTCCTATGGTGTAGGGAAGTAGAGCAAGGTGCCGTGCACGCTTCAGAGCATTGGCCAGCGGCCGCTGGTATTTGGCAGAAACGCCAGTTTTGCGTCTAGGTTCGATGCGGCCTCTGTCTGAAATAAACCGCTTCAGCATGTCGACGTCTTTATAGTCTATGTGGTTGAGGTGCCCGGCCTTGAACGGGCAGACCTTTCGTCTTGGGAAATATCGGGGTCGGCCCTTCCGTTCACGCCCGCGGCCTCCACCTCCCGACGGCCTTCCGCCTGGGCCACCAGACGGTCGGGAGCCGTATGTACTTGATGGTTCGTCTGCCATGGTCCGATTCAGCCTCCGATATTATTAAAACGGTAGGTCGTCAGCCTCTACGCTGCCGCCAACCTCCGACAGTGCCTCTCCATTAGTGCCGTCGTTGGGTTGACGGTCTAAAAATAGGACCTGGTTCGCAATGATTTCATTGCGATAGCGCGTGACGCCGTCCTGGCCCTCCCAGCTATGGCTTTTCAGGCGACCTTCAACGTAAGCCTTCCTGCCTTTGGTGAGGAATTGGTTTACTTGCTCAGCTAGTTGGTTCCAGGCTACGACGGAAAACCATTCGGTCTCTTGCTTCCGCTCACCACCACCGGTTGTGTATGAACGGCTGGTTGCGATCCTGAATGAGGTCACCGGAGTGCCATTCGGGGTGTATCGCATCTCCGGGTCCGTTCCCACGTTCCCGATGACCATCATCTTGTTCAATCCTACCATGCTCCCTCCTGGGAGGAACTACGTACGCTATCTTGGACCGGTAGGGGCCTTCTTTTTATTTTTGCGCTTAATGGTCGTATCTTCAGATTTGACCACTAGGTGGCGAATGATTTCCTCGGAGAGGTTGAGGTTCGTCTCCAACCCGACGACTATTTCGGGGTCGCCTTTGAAGTCGATCTGGACGTAACTCGCCTCTTCGAAGTCCTGAATATAGTACGCGAGCTTTCGGCGACCCCATGGGTTGATTTTGCCGACCTCGCCATTCTTTGACGTGATGAACCCCTTGACCTTCTCCACCACCCCATCGACGTCGTCGTCGGAGACCTGGGGGCTGATCAAAATCACCAATTCGTAGTCACGCAATCTGGAGATCTCCTTCACCCTTTAAAACAGAGGCATTATATCAATGGGGTTATGTGCCAGCAAGCAACGAGTGTCGTGTCGTAGGCACCCTATAGGACTCTGTTGGAGTGTCTAAATAGAATCGTCGATGCCGGGCAATGGGAAGCTGCTAGCAAGCGCTTCCGCCTCGCTGCGAACTTCCCGTAGGGTTTGATCCCGATTCCGGCCTTTGATGGCCCGAGCGATAAGTT
>CAZUGG010000008.1:0-10247 GCA_964619905.1 uncultured Dehalococcoidia bacterium | reverse complement strand
CTTTGCCCCGGCGAATGAGGCCACAATGATGCAATCGTTTCCGTCAGGAATGGCGGGAAGGCAGATGCTGTGAGTTTTGCCGGTTCGTCTGCCTTTCGTGTGGATGATGATTCCGGGGTAGGGTCCTAGTTGGCCGCCGACCTTCCCGTTGGTCCATTGGTAGACAAGGACGTGATGCCGCGATATCCATGGGATCAACCAGCGGGGAGGTTCGATGAAGGAGTGTGGGTGGTCTGCCATCTAACTTAAGAAGCTGTTCGTGCTTCCTTCTTTGCCTCCGATTTAAAGTGGGGGATAACGTACTTGCCGAACAAACGAATCGAGTTCATGATCTTGTCGTGGGGGACACTACCCACTTGAAATAGCATCATCGCCTGATCCACTCCGGATTCCTTATACATCTGGATTGTCTTGATGCAGGTATCGGGATTCCCCATGCAGAACGAGCCATTGTCGATCAGGCCGTTGTAGTCGAGACCCTGATCATTTGTCGATGATATCTGTGAGTCGGCTTGAGTTACGTTCAAAGCGTGGTAGGCGTAGCTGGCTGGAACCGCCTTATCGCGCTGTTGCCATGCCGGATCGTATATTTTCCGGATGGTGTCGAAGTACCAACTACCCTGCGGCCCTGCGAGTTCACGGGCTGCTTGATCATTCTCGTCGCAAGCCGCTACTGTGAAGGCTGCCACTTGGTCGTTCTTTAACTGTCCCACTTGTTCACTCGGATTCGCAACAGCTTCACGATAGGTTTGGATGCGTTCTTTCAGCTCGCCAGGTTTCCCGATTGTGAAGCACAGCGCACCAATGCCTTTGTTGCCCGCGATTGGGAAAGTCGCAGGTTGCTGACAGGCCACCCAGATGGGTGGATGCGGTTTTTGAATAGGCTTAGGTAATACGTTCCGCTCCTCGATGTCCCAGAACCGTCCCTTGTAACTGAACCATTTGTTTTCCCACATCTGTGGAATAATTTCGACCGCCTCTTCCCACTCCTCACGGGTTACGTCGAGGTCTACCCCGAAAGGCTCAATCTGGAAGGGGTTTGAGCCTCGCCCCGTTCCGAAGTCGACGCGCCCGTTGGACATGATGTCCAAGGTGGCCACTCGCTCGGCTACCCGAATTGGATGGTTGATGGCCCCCTCTAGGAGCACGACTCCATGTCCAAGGCGAATGGTGCTGGTACGTGCGGCGATGTAACCTAGCCAGACTTCGGGTCCTGACGAATGAGCGAACTCTTCCAGGAAGTGATGCTCCACCATCCAGACGTAGTCAAATCCCATCTGTTCTGCCAGTACTACTTGGTCCGCGGCTTGATGGAAGACGTCGTACTCTGATTTGGGCGTCCAGGGCTTCGGCACCTCGAGTTCGTATAACAATCCGAATTTCACACTTTCCTCCTCGCTTACCTAACCCCGAGTCTTACTTGTCGACTGTCTTGCTGCGACCTTCTCCTACTCCGTGGAGGCTGTCTTCCCTGTACGTACCAATGCTTCACGTTTGAGAAGGTGCGAGCAGCCTAACACGGGCCCGTTCTAGCTCAAAGTAGTTTCCGGGGCACCCCGTGTCGGGTCCATGCTACGATTGCCCTGACTGGCTAAGTGAAGAGGCGCAATGGTAAAGCAGTACGTCGTCGACGGAACGATGGGAACTCGGAGAACGTTAGTACGTGGCACGGGACGGAAACTAAAGGTTCGAATTCTCTTGGACGGTCTCGATTCCGGCCCGGAGGCGCCACACTCTCATCAGCCAGGTTCGAAAGTGAGGCCTCACTTCCACATGGGGGCCCAGTTCCAGCTTGTTGTCAAAGGCAAAGCAACCTATCCCAACTTTAGTGTTGAAGGCATTGGTGTGCACTACACTGACCACAACACTCCCTACGGTCCGTTTGAGACAACAGAGGACTACGAGATGTTCGTGCTCCATGCGAAACCTGCTGGACAGCTATTCATGGACACATTGGAGAATCGGGCCAAAGCAAATCCTGACGGCCGAGAGCTTGCTAAGTCGGCGGCCGAGGTCGATTGGGAGGATTTTGGCATTCAAAGATTACGAAAGAAAGTCCTTTTCGACGAGCCGAGTGGGTTGAAGGCCGAGATAATACAAGTTCCCGCCGGAGAGCACGTTCCGTTTGGACCTGCGCCGTTCGGCCGGTACGAGATTGTGGCTGAAGGTACAGCAATTGTGGCTGGTACCACTCTGACTCCCTACAATCTGCGGTACACAGTTGGCGAAGATGCGGCGGCACCTATCGTTGCGGGACCTAATGGCCTGGCCCTTGTCATGCTGCTTTACGACGAGGATGCTTCTAAAAGTTACGGCGGCAGTATCACCGAACGCCTTCTACAGATCGAGGATGAGAGCGACGGTGGTCGCTAGGAACTTAGCGCCCTTTCCGCTTCGGTTGTCGCTTCTCCGCGAAGGCTCGAGGCCCTTCTTTCGCGTCCTCAGTGTTGGCCAAACCCCGAACATGGGGCTCCGCGAAATTAAAAGCCTCGTCTAGCGGAAGATGTCGAGACTCCATCACAACTTTCTTGATTGCCTTGACCGCGAGTGGCGCGCAGTTTAATACGGCTTCTGCAAGGGTGAGCGCCTCTGCCTCAAGCTCATCAGGCTCCACAAGTCTTTGTATCAAGCCAATGTTATATGCCCGGTGTCCATCGATCCGCTGGCCGGTGAATTGCATGTGCAAGGCTTCACCAAGGGGGATCATGCGGTTGAGCATGTGCAACCCATAGCTACCTGGTACGTTCCATCGTGCCTCGGGTAGACCGAACTGCGATCGTGGTGTTGCGGCGCGTATGTCGCACTGGAGAGCCAGTTCCAGCCCTCCGCCCACGCAGTAGCCGTCGATTGCAGCGATTAATGGCTTTTCGGCCAAGACCGGCATCGGAGGTGTGCGCGCAGCCGACTTTTTGCTTGGGTTGCTCCGTTTTGAAGCGAGTTCCTTGAGGTCCATTCCAACGCAAAAGGCACGGTCGCCGGCGCCCTTCACGATGCCGACAAGGGCGTCGGGATCCTCGTTGAAGGCAATAATCACCTCTCGCCAACGTTTCATCATCTCGAATGTCAGTGCGTTCAACGACTCCGGTCGGTTCAAGGTAATGCGGGCGATACTGTCACGGACTTCGTAGAGAAGATCTTGATCCATGACGACCTCGTTACGTGTGGTTAGTATCTAGTTTGGATTGGGATAGCACCTGGGCGGCTTCCGCTTCGACCCGGGTCCCTTTGAAGAAGTCGGGGTTGATTTCACCCCAGAAGCGCACTGGGTTACTGAACGTGAACTCCTCGAATTCGACCGGCGACAGCAATCCCTTCTCCACCAGTTCATATGCCTCTGGTAAGACATTCGCCATATCAGGGACGTCCCAATGGCCGAAGTCAGAGCTGAACATGGCGTTCAACCGTGCACCGAAGGGGTTCACTTTGTCGTTGAATGCCCACGTAGTCAAAGGATCATCTGCTTCACAGCCGAAGTAGAAGTTGGGCACGAATAGATCGCGGATGTCCTCCGGCCGTTCGATTCCACATGCTGAGAGGTCATCGATCTCATCAGGTCGGGCCTCGTCTGACTTTAGCCACGCCCCGATTTTCTCCAAGTGCGACTGTGTTCGTTTGTCGCCATATCTTTCGGCGTATTGGCGGAAGCTCTCGTGGTCACGCAAGGCTGGGTCTAGGTGTTCTAGGAGGTGTTTAGGGTTGCGCTTTTCCCAGTGGCCTATGAGGTCGGCGTAGAGAGAGCAACCCCAAGCCGCACCGCCTTCGAGAAACGCAAAGTTGAGACTAGGGAACCTTCTGGTTACCCCACCCATGAAGAGCGACTTGCACAAGGACTCCGATCCTGAAGCGAACGCACCGATGTGGTTGTACATAAACCGGGAAACTGAGCGGCGGCTGCCCCATCCTTGGCCAGCCGCGTGGGCAGCGACTGCAACCTTGAGGTCTACGCATCGCTGCCAAAGGGGATCATAGTCGTATTCGCTGTCGATACCGAAGAACTCTAGTCGAAAGGCGCTCTTGGCGATCTCTTCATCCTTCTCTTCGATTGCTCGTATGGGTCGCTTCACCGGGCGAATCATGATCGCCGTGAGGCCTAGCTCGTTAACCACGTATTCGAGCTCGTCGATTGCCTCGTCCGGTGTATGCATGGGCATCAGCGCAGCTGTCGTCATCCGATCTGAATATGGGCGATACATGTCGGCATAGAAGGTGTTGTAGGCTCTTATCGTGACACGTCGCAACTCCGGATCGACGATGTCGGGGAGGATCGCAGCTGTGCTCGCGTACATGACGGCGAAGTCGATCCCTAGTCCCTCAAGCCGCTCCGCGAGTAGATCTGGAAAACAGGCTGTCGCCCTGTCGAGGGTGTTTTTGGTCGGTTGTCCCCACCATGCTGGCGCGGTCGTCCAAGTCCGGTACCGTTCCTTCCATGGCATTTGGTGCCAGCGGCCCGCTACCGAAGCTACATAGGAGACCCCAATTTTCTCAAAGCGTTCAGCAAGATCGCTCCCCCCTAGCTGTTTCACGTAGTCCAGTATGTAATCTTCAAGAACAGGAACTAGCTCTATAAGGTGTCCGTCCGCGTCTACGACCGGGTGTTTAAGCTGGGAACGAATCGATCGTGGCTTGTCTTTTGTGGTGACTATGACTCCCTCCCCTTGGCTTACCGGTGATACGGCGTCATTCTAGCAAACAAAGAATCCGACTCGGCCGAGCTTATAATGCCGCGACAACCCTGGCATGGCAGCGGACGTGGCTGTCTTCGATTTGGCTCAGCTTGGGTGGGGGGATCGATACGCAGTCTACGATATGCCAGGAGGGGAGCCACGGCTGATCCGAGACGCCGCTGGAGTGCACTGGGTGATGGTGAACGGCGATGTTATTGTTGAGCATGGCAACCACACTGGAGCGTAACCCGGTGGGGTGATAAGGGCTAACTCTAAAGACTAGGTTTGGGATAGACCAGTGACACAAGCGATCCCTCGGGTATAATCCGTCCCTACCCCACCTTGTCTTGAGGTACTCGCATGGCCTTCTTGCCCCTTGAGAGCGTCAATGTCCTAGATCTGAGCCGCGATATAGCGGGTGCCTACTGCACCAAGCTCCTCGCGGATTTGGGTGCGACGGTCCTCATGGTCGAACCAGCCGATGGTCATCCCGCACGTCGGGAAGGACCCTTTCCTAAGGACATAGCCCATCACGAAAAGAGCGGCCTCTTTGTCTACCTTGCGTCCAACAAACTAAGCCTAGTTGCTGATTTGGAGACGACGGCTGGGCGAGATCAGGTTCTTGCTCTCGCAAAGGACGCTGACTTGGTGGTGGAGAGCATGGCGCCGGGCAAAATTGATGAGCTTGGGCTTGGATACAAAGAGCTTTGTAAAGCGCACAAGGACCTAGTGTTAACGTCTGTAAGCCCCTTTGGTCAGTACGGTCCTTATCGCGACTGGCAATCCGAAGAGATTGTCGGCTGGGCCCTGAGCGGCTACCTGTATTTTGGCGGCGACCCAAATCGAGAGCCGCTTATGGTGCACGATCATCAAGCCGATCTTCACGGTGGTTCCCATGGGGCCCTAGGCTCGCTTTCAGCCCTGTGGTGGGCTCGCAAGACCGGCCAAGGCCAATATGTCGATGTCTCCAGCTTTGAAGCCATGCTCACGGCTCACATCTGGACCACGACACAGTGGACCCAGATGGGTGTCATCCAGCAGCGCATTGGTTCCGACGTGGTCAAGTGCCGCGACGGATGGATTCACATTATGACGATGGCCTCTACCCCCGACATTTTTGTGCTGTTGGGTAAGCCCGAAATGATGGACGACCCTCGGTTTGCTACAAGAGCAGGCTGGCTTGAGGCGCAACCCGAGATAGAGGAGCTCGTGCGGGCCTGGTGTCTCGACCACGACAAGGAAGAAGTGTGGCGCATGGGTCAGGAGCTTCGAATCCCCTGTGCGCCGGTCTACAATGCGGCTGACCTCGCAAACTCGGACCATTTGAAGGAACGGGGCTTTTGGCTAGAGATTCAGCACCCAGAAGCAGGCAAGGTCGTTGTGCCAGGAGCTCCTTTTCAGATCGACGGTTCGACGCTCGTGGCTGGCGCTCCTGCGCCCAGGTTGGGCGAGCACTTAGCCGGCTGGCCCGCGGAGAGGAAGGAACGCGCGAAAGTTTCTCGCATTAATGCGAGTCGCCCGCCGATTGAGCCGGATCCCAAGCCCGACATGCCCCTGCCGTTACAGGGTATTCGGATCATAGAGATAACGAATAACTGGGCTGGCCCCGTTGCGGGACGAAATTTAGGCGATATGGGGGCAGAGGTGATTAAGGTTGAGTCACCGCAACGTATTGCGGCAAGGCAGGGTCACTACACGGGAAACCAACCCTTCCGTTACCACTGGAACCGGGTTGCTTACAACTGCAAGATGAACCGAAGCAAGTACGGGGTAACGCCCGACCTTTCGACCCAAGAGGGGCGTGACCTTTTCCTAGAGATGGTGAAGGAAGCGGACGTCGTCATCGAGAACAACAGTCCACGTGTCATGCGGAACCTCAACCTCACGTACGATGTGCTTCGAAAGGTGAATCCTAAGATAATCATGCTGCAGATAGCTGCCTATGGCCAGACCGGACCCAACACCGATTTCATCGCCTATGGGGCCAACATCGAAGCGGCCAGTGGGCTCGCGTCAGCGACGGGATATGCAGACGACGAGCGCCCATATCGGACAGGTTACTTCTACGCGGACCCTGTAACTGCTACACACGCGTCGACGGCTGTGCTATCAGCCCTTCATCGACGAGAAGTGACTGGTGAGGGAATGCACATCGACTTGTCGCTTCAAGAGAATGGGATTTCATTCCTCCCTCAGTCGATGATTGACTACACCATGAATGGACGGCTTGATGAGCGCCGTGGCAATCGTCACAAGGAACACGCTCCCCAGGGTGTCTATCGCACTATGGGCGATGACATGTGGCTCAGTCTGTGTGTGCGTTCAGACGAAGACTGGAGGCGACTGGTTGATGTGGTGGACAACGAACGGTTGAATGACGAACGTTACTCTTCCGAAGGTTCTAGGCGTGAGCATCACGACGAGATTGATGCCATCATCTCCGAATGGGCCTTGGATTACGACCACAACGAGGCCGCTGATATCCTCCAAGAGGTTGGAGTTCCCGCAGCTCCGGTGCTGATGAATTGGGAAATGGTTAGCAATCTTCATGCCCATGCTCGTGACTTTTACGTCATGGTGCCGCAGCGGTCGATGGGAGTGTGGCCATATCCAGGTATCACATGGCACTTCTCGAAGACGCCAACAGAGATTAGGCGTGCCTCAGCGGACTATGGTGAGCACAACCGCCTCGTATTCGGTGACTGGATGGGGCTGAGCAAAGAGAAGATTGATGACTTTTACGAGCGGCGGATCATGGCAGAAATGCCCCCCGATGAGTTCCTTCCGCCGCCGCCTGCGTACCGCATGTGACCCGTGAGTGTTAGCGGAAACCAGATGCGTCCACGGTTAGGCGCCACTCCCGATCTTTGAGGGCTGCTTTTGTAACGTTTTGCATTGCCAGGATTTCGCCGCCTCGGCGGAGTACCAATGTGTACTCGTTGAGATCCACACCGTTTGCGATTGTGATCTGGGCTTCTGCCAATGGTTCTAGCCAGGCGAAATTTGTCGTAATGTCAGCTGCAGTGACCTGAAGCTCCTTGCCTTCGCCCCAAAGCCGGAAG
Organism: uncultured Dehalococcoidia bacterium; assembly: GCA_964619905.1. Taxonomy (GTDB): domain Bacteria; phylum Chloroflexota; class Dehalococcoidia; order SHYB01; family SHYB01; genus DAOUKH01. The sequence goes on along the minus strand of CAZUGG010000008.1, from coordinate 2,521 downwards.
ATAAAACGTTCGTCAGCCTGGTTGTCGAAAAAAAAGGTCTGTTCGATGGGCTTGTCTGGTGCGCCGCATGCGCCAACAATTATTGACAGGACGGCTGTTGCGAGCACTAGTCGAGTTATGGCCACTGACGAGATGCCTCTTTAATACCCATCGCTCGGGCGACCATCCCAGGAACTACGGCCGCTAAGTCGTCGATGTCCCAAATCTCATTTGTCGTCTGCTCTTCCGGCTTCAAAATTGGGCGCATGACAGCCACGCTTTGGCGGTCCACCTGAAAAGCGAAGCCACTTATGTCTTTGGATGCGTCGCTTACCAAGTAGACGACCATTGGTGCGATCTCCTCCGGTTGCGCGATGGTCGCCTCCATTGCCTGGACATCCTTTATTGGGATTCCCTCGACTGTTCGCAGGCTCACTAGGAATTGATCCACGGCCCGTGTTCGCGTCAAGGCCGGAGCTACACAGTTGACACGGACGTTGAAAGGCTCCATCTCCTTCGCAAGCGTTCTCATCAAGCCGAAGACGGCGCCTTTCGAAGCCCCGTAAGCGCCCAGGCGAGTGACGCCTAAATAGAAGGCCCCTGACGTCACATTGATGATGGAACCCGACTGCTGTTCTTTCATTATTCGGGCAGCATGGGCAGAGCAGTTGAACTGCCCATTAACGTGAACATCGAGGGTGTCACGCCAGTCTTCGGGACTGAGTTCGTAGATGTGGCCCCTTCGATCCATGCCGGCGTTGGTCACGATAGCATCGAGATGGCCGAAGCTATTTACTGCAGCGTCAATAATTTGGCCTGCTTGAACATAGTCTGTGACGTCATTGTAGTCGGCAGTTGCTTGCCCTCCGGTAGCTTCGATCTCGGAAACTACCTCGTCTGCCGGTGAGGCGCTAGCACCATGGCCTGAGATGTCTGAGCCAAGATCGTTTACTAGGACATTGGCTCCTTCTGCAGCTAAGCCGAGCGCGTAGGCTCGTCCGAGCCCACGGCCCGCGCCCGTGACCACAACAGATTTACCTTGCAAACGTTTCATGCACTTGGGCTATGTGACCACTATTCGAATGGCAGTCTTTGATCCTGGGGTTTGGCGTCAACCAGGCGGCGCATACCTTCTTTCCAAGGCACCTTTGTTCGGCCAACTAGCTTATGCATCAGGCTCGTGTCGCAAGAGTTCCCCGCCATAAAGTTTTCACTATAGGAGAACTTGGGTTCTGTGCCTATGAGTTCACCAATGTACTCACACCAGTCTTCGGCTGCGACGATCTCGCTACCGCACCAGTTAACGACTGTTGCAGGCGATGTCGCTACTTGGCAGAAGGACTGGACCTGCTCAATCATGTCGTCTTCATACACTGGACTGTAATTGTTCGGGCGTTGGCCGCGAAGGGGTATTTCTTTCCCTGCTTTCATGAGGTTCATATGCATCGCGGGTAACCCGCCGTTGGGCCCGTAGGGAACATTTAGCCTCGCTATGATCGCGGGCACTCCAAACTCTGCGGAGAGGAACCGAACCACGGCCTCGCCGCATAGCTTCGAAGGGCCGTAGGTTGGTGCTGAGTTCACCATCGTTCCGCTTGTGAGATAGTGATCCTCGCGAAACGGCGGGCCGTCTCCACCACCATATACCGCTGTTGTCCCACAGTGGAAAAAGACCTTCGCCTTCCTCGTGTGATACATGAGATGGCCGGTGCCCTCGCCGTTGACCTTTATAGCATGATCGAATGTTGGTTGAGAGCGCCCCGTTTGGAATGCGAAATGTAGGACGTGTGTGTAGTTTTCAGGGACATCGCTTAGGTCATCTAAGGCATAGTCCTTCTTAATACACCGGATACCCAGGGCCTCGAGCTTCGCACGTGATTCTTGTGCACTGAACCGTGCCAGTGCGTGGACTTCGTTGTTTTTTACTAACGCCCGGGCTATTGGGAACGCCACTTGGCCGGCCGCTCCTGTGATCAGCACCTTACAGTCCTGCAGCATCGGCAATCCTGGAAAAGTTAAGAAGCTATGTCCTTCATCTAGCGATACCAGTTGCTTCGGAGGACCACCGCGGGCAGTTCCCCTGTCTCCCTGCCATGCTTGATAGTGCGCTTACCGTTCACGAGGACATGCTCGACGCCGTCCGCATTCTGCACCCAACGGGTGCTGCCTCCGGGCAGATCTTGGACGGGCTCCTTGGGGTGTGTTTCCAATTTCTCGATGTCGAAAACAGCAATGTCTGCCTTTTTCCCGACTTTCAGCTCGCCACGGTCTTTAAGACCGATCCATCGAGCATGATCGCCGGTGACTTTCTTGATGCCGTGTTCCAGGTCCATGGCTTCATTTTCCAGCACCCATTTCTTCAAGAAGTAAGACGCCTCGCCGCTCTTGCATTCGCTAGCGATGTGGGCACCGGCGTCTGAGTTCATCGGCGATACGTGGGGATGATTGAGGAGGGGGCCTTTGGACTCGTCAGCGAGCCACTTGTCCTCTGGTACGAATCGCATTTCGAACATGGTCTCGCCACCTTCGGAAAGGGCCAGGT
>CAZUGG010000007.1:0-20079 GCA_964619905.1 uncultured Dehalococcoidia bacterium | reverse complement strand
ATGCGGCCGTTGTTTGGCCCTGCAAAGTGCGCGGCCATCATAAGGGTGTGGTCATCGGCGTGGCGTTCGAGGAACGCTTTTCGAGTCTCAGCGGCTTGGCCCTTGTCTGCATCTGCGTTAATGGTCCAGTCAGGTTGGCCTATCTGCAGCGGGTGATGAATCATGTCGCCGAACATCGCTGCCTTTTCACCTTTGGATTCCAGATTGAGGCAAACGGATCCTGGGGTGTGGCCAGGCATGTGTTCTAGATAGAGTCCATCCTCCAGGACGTGATTGGGCTCGACAATCATCGCTTGACCTGCCTCCACAACTGGGTTCACGCATTCGTGGATTGCGAAACCGTTCCAGGCATTACTCTCGACGTCTTTCCAGTACTCGAATTCAGGTCTCGAGAACAGGTACTTGGCATTGGCAAAGGTGGGCACGAACCTCCCGTTTTCCAACCGAGTGTTCCAACCCGTGTGATCGAAGTGGAGATGGGTGCAGAGAACGAAGTCGATGTCTGCAGGTTCGACTCCAGCGTCCTTGAGGTTTTTGAGGAATGTTGTCTCGTCGATACGGTTGCGAGCCTGCTGCTCGGGAGAGCCGTGAAGGCCGATACAAGTGTCGACTAAAATATTGTGATGCTTGGTTTCGACGAGGTAGGAGTGGATGCTCATTCGCATATGGCCATCTTTTGAAAGAAAGTGAGGATGGAGCCACTCCTTTTGTGACTCAACCCCTTCCTTGGACGCGCCTAAGAAGAATTCGAAAGGGTTGTATAGACCTTGGTCCTTCTCCACCACTTTCTTTATGGTAAGGGCACCTACTTTTATCGGCCTCACAGCTGTATGACCTCGGACCAATCTTGCGGGTTAGGCCTAGCTATATTCGCCTGCTTCGCCGAAGAACCCGGAGTAGGTTGAGGATCGTGCGAATTCATCTGTTATGACATTGACGATAGCTGGCTTTCCTGAACTGAGCGCGCGCTCTATCGCAGGTCTGATCTCTTCCGGCTTGTCTACGCGTTCCCCGTGTCCGCCGAAGGCCTCGGCAATTTTCTGGTAGTCGCTGTGCCCTAAAGCGTGGCCTTTGATTCGGTCGCGGCCCTTTGTCCGTGCCGTCATGTTTCCATTGTTGTTGATTACAGCCACGAACGGCAGGTCATTGCGGCAAGCTGAATCGATGTTCATCCCGAGCCAGCCGAATGAGCCGTCGCCACATACTAGAACTACCTGTTTATCTGGCCTAGCTGCCTTTGCTCCCAATGCGAACGGGGTGCCTATCCCCATCGTCCCGTGGGTGCCTGCGTTAAGCCGGTGACCAGGCTCATTGGTAGGCAAAGATTGGCGTCCAAAATTGAGTGTGTCGTGGCCGTCCACGATGATTACCGCATCGCGGTCTATCGTATCGCGGACTTCCTTCATGAGACGCATGGGGTGAATTGGCACTGCGTCGGAGTTCCAGTAGCTGTCGTTGCGCTCCTCATTTGCAGCGTGCTTGGCGCGGAGTGCTTGGATCCACTCTGAGTCGGACCCGATCGACAACTTTGCAGTTTTGGCCGCGTCTAATAGTTGAGTCAGACCGGCTTTCGCGTCGGCGACCATTCCCACCTCAGCTCGTTTGTTGTGATTGAGTTCGTCAGGATCGATGTTGAGCATGATGATTTTGGCGTCAGGATTCCATCGCGGGGGTCGGAAGTAGCTGAGTATAAAGTTCGAACGTGTTCCGACTACAAGAATGACGTCGGCTTCCCGGAATGCCAGCGAACGCGCTGCCCCAAAAAACAGATCGTGGTCTTCGGGTATCACGCCGCGCCCTTGCGGCGTTACGAAGAACGGAATCCGAGTCTGGTCGACAAAGGCCTGCAATTCCTTTGAAGCGCCAGACCAGATCACACCGCTGCCGGATACGACCAGAGGTTTCTTGGCGCCCTTAAGCAGATCGATGGCACGTTTGATATCGTCTGGGTCACCTTGCGGCCGACTCTCGTAGTAGGATTCTGACGGCAGCGGCACCTTCTCTTCGTTAACTTTTCGGGCGATGATGTCTGCAGGCAAGTCAAGATAAACGGGCCCCTTAGAACCCTCCATCGACCTCCTATAGAGCATTGCTAGTTGCTCGCCGATTCGGCTTGTTATCGTGGCCTGAATTGAGAGCTTACAGGCAGGTGCCATCATTGCGACCTGGTCCATTTCTTGGAAGCCTCCCATGCCACGCTGGTACAAAGCGGTAGATCCGCCGATTGCGATGACCGGACTAGCGTCAGCCAGGGCGTTCATTACTCCTGGCATGGCGTTAGCTGTGGCTGGACCAGAAGGGGTAAGGCAAACGCCGGGCTTGAGCGTAAGCCGGGAGTAGGCATGAGCGGCCATCGAGGCCGCCTGCTCATGGCGCACGTCGATCATTCTGATCCCTAATTTCTCCGTGGCCTCGGCGATCGGAGTGATCGGCCCACCGATGATGTAGAAGATCGTGTCGACGCCCAGGCTTTGCAAGGAACGTGCTGTAACATCAGCGCCCGTGATTTCTGCCATGAATTGATCTCCTCCCAAGGAGTTTTGGAGGCGACGAAGAAAGCCTCCATCTGAAGCCGAGTTCGAGCCCTCGGCTGGCGCATTATGCATGACCTACCTTTTGGTGTCACGCTGTTAGAAACTTCGTCTTGCGTCTGGCCTCTAGACCCGTGTAGCCTGTTGTGGCCCTTTCAGATGGAGGCACCTTTGGACCGTCACCAGATATTCGATCGTCTGGAATTGGCCGCGAATGGCTCCGATGAGGATATTGACCTTGGGGAGGCCGCGCTGCTCTTTGCCGCTGCCGAATACCAGGACTTAGATCTAGAGCGTGAGCTCGGCCTGTTCGATTCTCTGGCCAAGGCTGGATCCAAAACTGTGTCTGGAGAGGACACTGCGCTTGGCGCGGCAAACGCGTTGAGTCGGTTCCTCTTTGAGGACATGGGCTTTTCGGGCAATCAGCGGGATTACTATGACCCGCGAAACAGCTTTATCAACGATGTACTGAAGCGACGAGTTGGAATACCCATAAGCCTTTCCCTCATCTACATGGAGGTAGGACGTCGACTAGACGTCCCAATGGTAGGTATCGGATTGCCTTCGCATTTCCTTATGCAACATGAGAAGGAGCCTGACCTTTTCGTTGATGCTTTCAACGGAGGAGTACTCCTATCCAGAGAAGAATGCATCAGTAAGTTTCGGGAACTAACCCACCCTGACGAGCCATGGCGCGATGGATATCTGGCCCCAATTAGCAAGCGGGATATGCTGACAAGGATGCTGCGCAATTTGAAAGTGGCCCACCTACGGCGTAAGGATAACCAACGGGCCTTATTGGCAACCACAATGCTTATTTGCATGCGTCCGGATCTGGCCGAGGAGCGACGAGACCGAGGCGTCGTCCAGTCCCGTTTGGGACAATATGAGGAGGCTATCAAGGACTTGCGTGGCTACTTGGCTCAGGCGCCGACTAGCGCAGATGCCGAAGCGGTTCGTCAGCTAGTAGACCACCTTAGAAGTCTGCTCTAGCGGGACCTTTCTTGTTACTTGTGCCCATCAATCCCTTGGCGTTATCTGTGACCACAGCGTCAAGCCCTAGCTTACTCAGCTGAATTAGGTTGGTGCCTGCGCTCACATCCCATGCCAGGACTCGTTGCCCTCCTTGGTGAGCCTGCTGCAATAGCTCGGGTGTGAAGCCTGTCTCGTTGGGATTGATCCAATCAGGCGCCGCGGAGGTTAGTCCCCTATGGGCGATAACAAGCGGTCGACCGCGATCAAGAATGATCTGAGACTAAACTGACCGGTGCCATACTAGGGCGCCTACTTATCGGCTATAGTCAATTTGAGGATGAGTTGCCACTCCTCGGGTTTTACTGGTTGCACCGATAGTCGCATTCCCCGTTTTAGAACGAGCATGTTTGCGAGCCCTGGTTCCTCACGCATACGTGCCACTGTTAGCGGCTGGACAAAGCGCTCTTTAGCCTTGATGTCCACCATGTACCAGACGGGGTTGTCTGGAGTGCTCCTTGGATCGGGGTGATCCGAATTCACGTCCCATGCTGTGTGGTCCGGGTAGCCGTTTCGTGTAACCACAGCTGTCCCAACGATAACCAGCGGGTCTGTATTGCTGTGGTAGAAGAGTACGCTGTCTCCTATTTTTATCTCGTCTCTGAGCAGGTTGCGAGCTTGGAAGTTGCGTACCCCATCCCACTCCGCTACCCCGTCATTGACTAGGTCGTCATAGGAGTATTTGTTGGGCTCGGACTTGAAGAGCCAATGAGCCATTGCTCGCCTCCAGGCCGGGTGGTGCCCCCACGGGAATTCGAATCCCGGTCTCCGCCTTGAAAGGGCGACGTCCTAGTCCTCTAGACGATGGGGGCTCGAGGTCCGGCGAGCTTCATTCTACTTGGCTGCCACAAACCTGTTCAACGACTATCGCTGCCAGTTGTCATTGCCGGAGGATTCGCGATTGCGTTTCGATCTTGTCCAATGACTTGCCAATTTGGAATACCCGGAGTTCTTGTTTGGGAGTTCTGAAGACTGGCTGTCTTATGCAATCCAGCCCCTGGAAACTAAGGGTAGAGACCGGGCTGCTTCAGGCCAGATGTTTCCTCGATTCCTAGCATGAGGTTCATGTTCTGTACAGCTTGGCCTGCCGCGCCCTTAACCAAGTTGTCGATCGCACTTATGACTATCAAACGGTTTGTTCGTATATCGACGGTTGGGTAAACGAAACAATTATTGCTGCCCAACGTTTGTTTTGTGTGTGGAGGTTCGTTTGAGACCCGAACGAAAGGAGAATCACGGTAAAAGTTGCGGTACAACTCGATGATCTCGTCTTTGTTGGGATTACTACCGGTGTTGGCGAGGGGCGCATAACAACTGCTGAGGATGCCCCGCGTCATAGGGATAAGATGTGGCATGAATGTGATGTCGAGATGCTGGTCGGGGGCTAACTGCGCTAGTTCCTGCGTGATTTCCGGATAGTGTCTGTGACCGTCGACAGCGTAGGCACGAACGCTCTCGTTTACCTCAGAGAAGTGTGTTGTCAGGTTCAAAGAGCGTCCCGCACCCGAGACCCCAGACTTGCCATCAATGACGATGTTTCCTTCAATCAAGCCATACTGCACAGCTGGTGCTAGGGCGAGAATAGCGCCGGTTGGATAACAACCCGGGTTACCAACGAGCTTGGCTCCCATTAGCTGGCCCTTATGCAATTCGGGTAAGCCATAGATGGTAGCGTCGAGCAGTGATGGCTTAGGGTGCTCGACCTCGTACCATTCCCTGTATGCGGAGGCGTCGTGGAGTCGGAAGTCGGCGCTGAGGTCACAGATTGGTGTCTTTTGCTTTACATGTTCCAATAGTCGAGGAGCGCTATCCTTGTGACCCAAGGCTGAGAAGACAAACTCGACATCGCTGGTCAAGTTCTCGGTGATGACTAGGTCTAATAGATCTAGATGGGGCCAGATCTCGCGAACGCGTTTATTCGCGGCGCTACGACCCGTTACTGACACCAGTTCAACGTGGGGATGCTGGCAAAGGATCCGAGCTAGTTCTACCCCCGCGTAACCCGTTACATTGATAATTCCGACTCTCGTTCGCTGACTCATCTTGTCACCTTGGAGGTTTGTCCGTTGGCCCGTGGGTTCATTTGTTGCCGCATGGCTCTCTGCTTCGGGTCCATTTTCCTCACGCCAAGTTGCTTTGGATTACTTGTGGGGCAACGTTCTTCGAGGACGCAGTCGTCACAGCGTGGGCGCAGTGCTTTGCACACGACTCGCCCATGTTGAATAGTGAGCATGTGGAATGGCATGCGGTCGAGAGGATCGATCAGTTCTTCCAGCAAGTCGTGCGACTGATCTGGGTTCACTGAGTCATCGTACAGCCCCAGCCGTTTGGCCACACGATAAACATGAGTGTCGACAGGCATCGCAGGCATGTCGAGCGAGAACATGAGAACGCACCCGACTGTTTTAGGACCCACTCCAGGCAATTCGCGCAGCCAAGCCTTCGCCTCGTCCAGCGGCATTTCCCCCAAGAACGAGAGGTCGTAGCCGCCGGTACGCGACTTCACCTCTCTAAGGACCTTCTGGATTCGGGGAGCCTTAACTTGTGAGAGTCCGCCACCTCGGATCGATTCTGCTACCGCCTGCGTCGGCGCCTTGGCCATCTCCTCCCATGTTGGGAAGGCAGAGCGTAGGTGTTCGTAGGCGCGAATCGAGTTTGTGTCCGAAGTGTGTTGTGAAAGGATTGTATAAATCAACTCAGCCATTGGAGTGTAAGCCCTCGGCGCCATGGGTGATCCGTACTCCTGCTCGAGACGTTTCAGCACTTCAGTAATTGCCCAAAGCTTGCTGGGTTCCGCTGAGGACCCATTCGTAACTTTTCGCGTTTTCCTGGTGGTTGTTGCCATGGCTGCAACTGAGTTCGAGTCGCTATTCTAACAGGGTAGGATGGCTTATAGGACTGCCGAACAAGTTAGTTGGAGGGAAGCGTCAAAAAAATCTTTCTGCGATAATGAATCTTAAGCTGTCCGAGACGAAACTTCTTGGTTCTTAATGTGCTTGGATGGCCGCGCTCCGGCGGGATTCGCTGCAGGACCCTCTTTTGAAAGGCGTCTCAATGAAAAACCTTGTGGAACAAGCTTTGAGAGGCCATGGCGCCGAATACGTTGAGGTGCGTCTTGAAGAAGGGGAGTCGACGCGTCTGCAATACCGGGGTCAAGACCTCGAAGAGGTTAATCGAACGAAGAGTAAGGGGGGATGTGCCCGTGCGCTAGTCAAGGGCGGTTGGGGGTTCGTTTGTTTTAATTCGTTCGACGATCTGCCGGGGAAGCTGCGGATTGCGGTGGAGCAAGCGCGGATCGCGGGTAGCGCAAGTTCAGCATTCTCTGATGTTCCTCCAACTGAAGATATTGTCCCGGCACACGTGGTCAAGGACCCACGCGGGGTGTCCCTTGCCGACAAAAAGGGTCTTCTCGACCAATACAACGACATCATCTGGTCGACCTCTGACTCGATTCACAGCTCTTCCATCTCGTACGGTGATGGGGTTCGGAACGTCGTTTTCGCGAACTCGAATGGTTCCTATATCGAACAGAGCAAGATTGATGTCACCATAAACGTTAGGGCGATGGCCCGTGCTAACGGTGATGTTCAGCAAGCAGGCTTCAGTATGGGAAGCAATGGAGACTATTCAGTGGTTGAAGGTCTCCATGAGCAAGTGCGGGCCGAAGCCCAACGGGCAGTTGACTTCCTCGAAGCGCCTGCGGCGGAGGGTCGAGAGCACACCGTCGTTCTAGACCCCATCCTCGCCGGCGTATTCGTTCACGAGGCTTTTGGGCATCTCTCTGAGGCAGACCACGTATACGAGAATAAGAACCTCCGTGAAATCATGGTTCTAGGCAAGAGGTTCGGCGGCAAGCACTTGAACATCATTGACGGTGCTGCGGTTCCTCGCTTGAGGGGCAGTTTTAAATATGATGACGAAGGTGCGCCTGCGATGAAGACGGATCTTGTACGCGAGGGGGTCCTTGTTGGCAGGCTGCACTCTAGGGAGACTGCCGCGCGAATGGGCGAACTGACGACGGGGAATGCCCGGGCGATTAGCTATCAGTTCCCCCCTATCGTTCGCATGACCAACACCTACATCGAGCCGCAAGATGTGACCTTTGGCGACATCATTGGCGATATCAGTGACGGTATCTACGCCAAAAACTGGTATGGGGGTAGGCCCAGCATGGAGCTGTTTACCATCTCCGCAGCAGAGGCCTACAGGATACGAAACGGTCGTGTGGAGGAGTTGCTTCGGCCGGTTGTACTCTCTGGAAACTTATTCGAGACGCTGAAGAACATCGATGCGATAGGGAATGATCTGGAGATGAACGAGGGTGGTGGCTGTGGTAAAGGAGGCCAGATGCCTCTGGCGGTATCCAACGGCAGCCCCCACATCCGTATCCGAAACTGCCTCGTAGGTGGCAAATAGCCAAGGCGCGTGGAAGAACTACTACAAAAAGCCCAGAAACGAGCTGACCAGGCTGAGGTTTATCGTGTCCACCGACGCGAGACTCCAGTTAGCTTCGAGGCAAACCGCTTGAAGATGCTGGAAACGAAGGAGTCGTCGGGGATGGCCCTTCGGATCGTGCGTGGTGGGCGCATTGGGTTTTCCGCGACCAATGACCCTGATGATATCGATGGTGTGATCGATCGAGCGGTCGAACTTTCTGAATTTGGAGCCGTGGCCAAGTTTGAGCTTCCAGGACTGGAGAGGCTCTTAGATGTTCCCGTTTACGATCCCAAGACTGACGCGGTTTCAACAGAAGATATGGTACATACCGGTCAGTCGATGATAGACGAATTGCGTAAACAGCATGACGACTTGGTCTGTGAGGCCGGTGTCACCAGATCTGTTGGCACGGTCGAGATTGCGAACTCCAACGGAGCTCACGTTTCTTACAAACGATCTTCCTACGCCCTCGCGCTCCACGGTACTCTTGTCCGCGGAACGGACATGCTCTTCATCGGGGATTGGGCCACGTCGATCTCCCCCGACGTTGATCCTGGCAAGACTACCGCTCGCGTCGTCGAACAGCTGGAGCGTGCCAAGGAGACGGCCCAGGCGCCGACGGGGCAAGTCCCTGTTATTTTTGGCTCCCGAGGAGTCGCGTCCGCGTTGGTTGCGCCACTGATGTCGGCGCTCAACGGTCGGACCCTGGTGCAAGGGGCATCTCCTCTTGAAGATAAGCTTGGCGAGCAGCTGCTTGATGTGCGGTTTAGTATTGTTGACGACCCTACAACACCACGCCGCTCGGGGAGTAGTCCGGTCGACGATGAGGGTGTGCCCACGCGTCGAGTGCCGCTCATAGATTGTGGCAAACCGGCTGCTTTCCTCTTCGACTTGCAGACTGCCGGACACGCTGGCGCCTCCTCGACAGGGAGCGCGGCGCGCTCCCTAGGAAGCTTGCCAGCGCCTTCGCCCAGTGTATTGTTCATCGCTCCCGGTGACATTTCCACACAAGATATGATCGCGTCGGTGAAGGACGGCATCTACGTAGAGCAGCTCCTAGGCGCGGGTCAGGGTAACGTTCTTGGAGGTGAGTTTGGCGGCAATGTGCTCCTCGGTTACAGGATTGTGAATGGTGAGTGTGTGGGACGCGTCAAGGACACGATGATCTCGGGCAACGTCTACGATTCTCTAAAGCAGATCGTTGCGCTGGGCAACGAGCCAGAATGGGTCGGTGGTTCGCTCTCTACGCCGCCTATATGTTGCGATGGCGTTACAGTATCGGCGAAGCAGTAGGGGGCTGTTGGCATGACCGTGACCATGGAGGAAGCCCTGGGCGCGCTCCAGGGCCCTCAGTCGAAACTGACCCGCGTTTTGCTCGCAGACCTCTCCGATCTCTCGGCTGAGGAAGTCGTGGACTTCAAGTCTGTATGGGCCGATACTTCCGATGATAATCGTGTCACCGCCGTCAAATATTTCGTGGAGATGGCTGAGGACAACGTTGAACTCGACTTCGAGGCAATTTTTCGTGTAGCTCTTGAAGACGATAGTGATGAAGTGAGGCTTGGAGCCATCACTGGTTTGTGGGAGTCTGAGGATAGAACGCTTATAAGATCCCTCCTGCGAGCTTTACGTGATGATCCGGCGGAAACAGTTCGAGCCGCTGCCGCTCAAGCTTTAAGCAGGTTTGCCTTGATGGCGGAGATGGGAAAGTTACGTAACCGTGACTTTCATGACATCGGAGACACCTTGGTTGAAGCAATAGACGATGAGTTTGAATCGGTCGAGGTAAGACGTCGTGCTATCGAATCGCTAGCCTCGATGCGACATCCTCGTGTGCCGGAACTCATAGACCTCGCCTACGAAAGCGAGGACAACAAAGTTCAGGCGAGCGCACTCTACGCTATGGGACGCACCTGTGATGTTGCCTGGATGCCGACGCTAATCGGGGAGTTGGACAATGATGACGCGGAGATGCGTTACGAGGCTGCGGCTGCCCTTGGGGAGCTGGGTGAGGACGATGCTGTCGAGTTCCTGCTCCCACTCATGGGAGATGGTGATGCACAGGTCCAAGCCGCCGCAATCATGAGTGTGGGTCGTATTGGGGGAGTAGCCGCCAAGAATGCATTGCGGCTCGCGCGAAAGGGCGCTGACGAACGAGTCGACACGCTTGTTTCGGCTGCGTTAGAAGCCGTCGAATTCGACGAAGATCCCCTAAGTGTCGACCTGCTAAACCAGCGGCCGCAGACAAACCAAAACTGACTGAGATTGATACCTGCAACGGCATTGGCTTTGACGCCAACGCTGGGGCTGTCCGACTCACATTCTCCGAACCGATTTCGCTCTTGCTGCCCCAGCAAGTGCGGCGTATCATTGGCCGACATTCTGGCTAGGCTCCCGATGGCCGCCAATAGGAGTTTTCCTCGTTCCATGGCAGGTCTGCGCTATTCCAGTTGGGACGGCTCGCGAGAACCATTTGAGGTTCATCCTGAGGAGATCATGGATGAACTCTCGAACGACCTCTTTTCTGATAGTAGTGTGAAGCGCGCGCTGAAGCGGTTGATTCAACGTGGGATGGAGAGCAGATCGGGGCGGCGGACAGAGGGCATCAAAGAGATGCTTGAACGCCTTAAGGAACGACGCGACGAGCACCTTCAAAAGTACAATCTTGACTCGATTATGAAAAGTCTCACGGAGCGTCTTCAGGACATCGTTGGCACCGAACGTCGGGGTATCGATCGGCGCATGGAAGAAGCACGCCAACAGGCCGCGAGAGATCCCTTAAAACAAAGCCTCCTTGGCACAATGCAGTCGATTGCTGACAAGCGTAGAGAGACCCTCGACGGCCTATCTGAGGCGCCGGCTGGGCAAATCAAGGAACTGAGCGACTACGACTTCATGGATCTTGGGGCGCGCCAAAAGTTCGAAGATCTGATGGACGAGCTAAAGAATCGGGCGATGCAGCAGTACTTTCAAAACATGCAGGAATTCATGCAGAGCATGACGCCTGAGCAGGTTGGTGCTACGCACAACATGTTGCGAGATCTGAATCAGATGTTGCAGCAGCAGTCTCAGGGTGAGTTGTCGCCAAAGCAGTTTGAGCACTTCATGGAGCAGTACGGATCAATGTTTGGAGAAACCCGGCCACAGGACATGGAGGAGCTCATCGATCAGTTGCAAGATCGCATGGCTCAGGCCGAGTCCTTACTCAACAGTATGGACTCGGGCACCCGTCAACAGATCCGAGAGATGATGGAAGGCCTTTTCGACGAAGAGATGCAAACAGAGCTTGCTCAGCTTGCGGCAATGATGGGCCAGATCGCCCCTCCTGATGAACTAAGTCAACGCTATTCCTTCTCCGGACAGGACGAAATCTCGCTGGACGAAGCGATGCGACTTATGGACAAGTTCCAGGAGATGGAGATCCTCGAGGACCAACTCGACACTGTTCGTGGGCCGGAGGATCTGGATCGAATTGATGTAGATAAGCTTGCCGAACTACTGGGCGAAGATGCACGACACTCTTGGGAACAGTTAAAGGAGATGGTACGTCGCTTGGAAGAGGCGGGCTACGTCCGCCATAAGGACAATAAACTGGAACTTACTCCAAGAGGTGTTCGGAAGATCGGTGACAAAGCGATCCGCGATATCTTCACCCAGTTGCGGAAGGATCGCGCAGGCGCTCACGAGGTGCGCCATCGTGGCCTCGGTGGTGACAATAATGGCGAGACCAAGCAGTGGGAGTTCGGAGACGATTTCTTGGTCGATCTTCAGAAGTCATTGCTCAATACGGTCCGGCGTGAAGGGCTGGGGACTCCACTCCAGATGCGCGTTGAAGACTTCGAGGTCCAGCGTGTTGACCACACTACGCAGGCGGCGACATGCTTATTGATCGATCGTAGCCGTTCGATGGGCTACTATGGCAACTTCACCGCCGCTAAGAAAGTCACCATAGCACTACATACGCTAATCCGTAGCAAGTTTCCTCGCGACGCTCTATACATCATTGGCTTTTCCGACGTGGCTCATCAGTTCAACGATGAAGATGTGGCAGAGTTGAGCTGGGACACTGGGATCTCAGGAACAAATATGCACCACGCGTTTATGCTAGCTAGAAAGTTACTTTCTAAACACAAAGGCAGCACGCGACAGGTCATTATGGTTACTGATGGAGAACCGACTGCTTACCTGGATCATGGGGTCCCACTCTTTAGCTATCCACCGTCGCCGATGACCATTCACGAGACACTCAAGGAGGCACGCCGGTGTACTCAAGATGGGATCATGATAAACACGTTTATGTTGGAGAATAGCTATCCTTTGGTTGATTTCGTGAATATGCTCACTCGGGTCAATCGAGGCCGGGCGTTCTATGCCTCGCCTGATAGGCTCGGGGAGTATGTCCTCGTTGACTTTATGAACAATAAGCGCAGCCATGTGGCCTAGTTTGGGATCTTGTTATTGCCCTTGGATCCGTTAAGGAGAGGAAGATGACTTCCAAGAAGATTATTTCTGCGGACTCTCATGTGATAGAGCCCCCCAACCTATGGCTTGATTACATTGAGCCAGAATTCAGAAGCCGAGCGCCTCACTGCGAACGAGAGAACGACAAGGACGTTTTCAAGTGCGACGGTGGTGTGAGCCTCATCCAGGTTGGAGCGGTCTCGGCAGCCGGTCGGTCCGTTGATAATGTCTCGAATCTGGGCTCATATGAACAGGATGCGCCCAAAGGCGCATATGATCCAAACGCCAGAGTCGCCGAGATTAAGGAAGATGGTGTGGAAGCGGAAGTCCTCTACCCATCGATTGCGCTACGCATGTTTGGGATCTCTGATGTTCCGTATCAACTTGCCTGTTTCAAGGCCTACAATTCCTGGATGTCTGATTTTGTTAAACAGCAGCCTGAAATATTCAAGGGGATTGGGTTGATCCCGATTGATGACATCGAGGCCTCGATCACAGAACTCCATCGCTGCAAGGAATTGGGCCTCTCGGGTGTGTCTATCGCGGTTAGCACTGATCCTGATTTGACCTACGACAACCCACATTTCGACCCCTTGTGGTCAGCTGCAGAAACGTCGGAGATTCCAATTAGCCTTCATATTCTGACGGAGCGCCGTCGAAAGGCTCAGCTCCCTGATAGCGTGACCAGGCTTGTGAATGGTGCCACTGAATGTTTCGCTATCCAGGAAGCACTCGCACGTATGATTTTTGGAGCCGTTTTCTATCGGTACCCTGGGCTTCGTATTGTTTCCGCTGAGAATGATATTGGCTGGGCTGCTTACTTCACAGAGCGCATCGACTACCTATTCGATCGTCGTCGCCCCTTCCATACTTTCGACATCCCTCGAGATACTTTTCCGAGCGAATACATGAAGCGTAATGCGTACCTGACCTTCATGAGAGATCGCTCAGGAATCCTGTCCCGTGCTATCACCGGCGTCGACAATCTGATGTGGTCGACAGATTACCCTCACTTAGATAGTACGTGGCCTAAGTCGATGGAGATGCTCGATACGCTGGTTGGGGATATACCAGAGGATGAGGCTCGTAAGATCACTGCCGGAAATGCCGCCCGGCTTTACGACTTCGATTAGGTTATATGAGGGCTTCGAGAAGTCGGCGCGTCAGTGCACCAACGAGAGCGATCTGGGAAATCGTGTCCGCTATTGAGGCCCTGCCACTCTGGTACTCGGGTGTTCAGTCTGCAGAGCACGTGAAGGGTCCAGGTCAAGGCGTGGGCCGTCGACATCGGATGGAGCGAATGCTCTACTCGCATGATCTACAGGTAGAACAAGAAGTCGTTGAATGGCAGAGCGAGAGCCGTATTACGCTGCTTGATGTCGGAAGCACAATCGATGGTGCCGAAACTAGTGGCGGTGTCCAGAAATTTAGGACCACCGTTGACCTCCAACCTATCGGAGACGGGGGAACTCTTGTGACCGTTGAATACCAATGGACCGCCCGCTTTGGCGTGCCTTGGCTACAGAGCTTTCTCCTAGGGGGCCGGGTAATGGGCCGAGAGATACGGGAGATGCTAGCAAATATTGACCGCATAGCAACCGAGCGCGAGTAGCCGCGCTAATTTGCAGCCTGAACAGCCTTCGTCTAGCATGTCGCCATCTTTGGCTGGAGTTCAGAGATGAGTGGTGTCCTTTTGGTTCTGAGCCGTTGCACAGATCCTGCCCGAGAGGATGCGTGGCGCTCTTGGTACGATCGTGTGCACCTGCCCCACGTGTTGGAGAATGGGACCCCTGGTCTAGATAGTGCGCAACGCTACGAGAATCCGAAACCGGGCAAAGATAACGTACGGTCGGCGGCGGTCTACGAGCTGTCGCAAGAGCCGACAGAAGTCTTTGACAGAATGCACGAACAGATGAAGCGGCGTCGCGAGGAAGGTTCGA
The DNA here is from genome assembly GCA_964619905.1 of uncultured Dehalococcoidia bacterium. Classification (GTDB taxonomy): domain Bacteria; phylum Chloroflexota; class Dehalococcoidia; order SHYB01; family SHYB01; genus DAOUKH01. The sequence continues at coordinate 5,678 of CAZUGG010000007.1, read as the reverse complement.
CTTACACCATCGATTGTTTGGAAGTCGTCTCAATACAGACTTACCGCAAACTATCCCGAGTCGAGGTTTAAGGAGGCGGTATGGAAGGAAGACGGCCCAACGGGTTGGCTGTGGTGCTTGTGAACTGTAGCGACCCTGATCAAGAAGTCGATTTCGATAGATGGTACAACGAGGTTCATTTGCCTGACGTATGCGATCCGGGAGTCTTCCCGCGGGCGACGCGTTTCGAGAACCCACAGGCGCAGGGCGGGGAAAACCAGCCCAGGCATATCGCGATTTATGAAACTGATCGTGATGACCCCGGTGCCGCTTGGGACGACAATCGAGAAAATACGATGTCTCTACGGGATCAGGGACGAATCCATCCGACGCTGAAGGCGGTATTCGTTGGCGTTTACAAGCGGTGGGGCGGGCCCAATATTCTTTCTGGAAGACAGACGACTGGCATTCTTGTCGTCCTCAATGGCCCTTCTGATCTCGCCCGAGAGGATGAATTCAACGCATGGTACGACGAAGTGCATATTCCCGATGTTGTTTCGACCGGGGCTTACCACTCTGCCGTCAGGTACGTGAACACGAATAAGGATACGGGGCAGCCCAAGTACCTTGCGATCTATGAGACAGACGCCTCCGAACCTCTTGGCCAACTTGCGGTGCTGCAAGACAGAATGAAGGAAATCAGGGCTGAGCGCATCGATTGCATCCAATCGGGACTCATGATGCCCTATGGGATGACCTATTCGACGGTGTCAGGCGAGGTTTCAGTCCGGACTTAACATAATGCATGATCGGGTTTTGACGGGAGTTTTGATTGTTACCGCCGACAATGTTGGGCCGATGAGCTGTGAAGAGTTCGACCGATGGTATGACGAGGTGCACGTACCAGACATTCTTGAGAGCGGTTGCTATTACGCGGCGACCAGATACGAGGCGGCGGGTACCGGCGAGGGCCAGTACCTTGCCATTTACGAAACCGACTGGCCCGATCCGATGAGGGCTTTCGAGCAGTTTGCTGCGCGCCTGGGTCACATGCGCAAGTACGATGGCCTTGTAGTAAGGCACATGGCTCCGTACCTGGCTATTGGTGGTGCACACCGGGCGACATAGAAGGCTTAGCCCTTGCCAGATCGCTAGACTAGAACTCACACCTGGAGGACACCTTGGATCCCAAACGCATGAAGGCTGTGGTCGTTGCGATGACCACTGCGAATGGGCTTGAGAACGACACTATTTTCAACGAGTACATGGAAAATATCCATGGTCCTGATCTCGAGGAGACCCCTGGTCTTTACGCATGGACTCGTTATGAAAATTTCGATGCCGAAGCCACGCCTCGATATCTTCACGTCTACGAGTTCGAACGAGAAGACGCTGGAGTGGCACTGGACGATTTGCTAAGAATCGCGGCCAAAAAACGGGAGGTTGGTCGAGGTATTGATCCGGGCGTCGCTGAGACCCTCCACATCGGAGGTCACGATCTAATCTTTAGTCTTGGTGAACAGTTCTCCCCAGAGATCGAGGGGATGCAGGTCATGTTGGCTGGGATTTCTGACGAGCACGTCGATTGGTACAACAAGTGGTATAACACACAGCATCTGCCTGCGATACTTGAGTCGCCGGGGTTTACCAACGGCTATCGGTTTAAGCAGGCGAAGGCCAGGTATACCCAAGCTAATTACTTCCATGCTTTCATTTTTGACACTACAGACTATTCCGGTTTGAGCGCTGGTTTAAAGAAGACGATGAGCGGCAAAGATCCCTACGTCGCTAGCAGTCAGGGACGTGCCACTGTCATCATGACCGGAGTGTTTAAACGCAGAGGGTTCCGCCACATCGTTCAGTGCGATTAGTGTCTATTACTAATGAACCCAGTGGAGCGTTGCTGCTCAGCGTGGTCTCAGGATATCCCCATAAAGAGGGTGGAACGTATGGAACAGGATCCGGTATCACGTGACTGGATTAGCGATCAAGAGGTCGGAGAAGCGGATCGAGGCGAGTCACGTTATGTGACCAAATATCGTTATGAGGGTAGATGGTACTACTTCACGGGCATCCTGAATCGCACACGATTCATTGGAAGCCCTGGCGCCTTTCTTGAATCAGATTCGGAGTCGAGAAAGTAGCGCGGCGTTTGGAGTCTTGAGTATGGATTTGGGATTCAGTAAACGGCAGGAAGATTTTCGCGATGAAATCAAACAATTTATGGCGAAGGACTGCGATCGTCGCCTTGTTCGGGATATCGAAGAGAGTGAACTGGGGTACTCGCCGGATATGTGGCGTTCTATGGCTCAGCGTGGCTGGCTTGGGCTGATTTTCCCTAAGGAGTTTGGTGGCGGCAGTCGCTCTTGGATCGATCACGTTGTTTTAATGGAAGAAATTGGCAGGCAGCCGTGCCCCGTACCCTACCAGGCTGGAGTACTTCAGGGTTGCCTCGCAATCCTCGAACTAGGAACGGAGCAACAGAAGAAGGATTGGATGCCGCGCATCTTGAAGGGAGACCTTCAGTTTCGATTTTGTCTTACTGAGCCTAGCGCTTCCTATGAGGCTTCTGGGGTAAAAGTCCGCGCATTGCCCCGAGGCGATGACTGGTCGTTGAATGGCACAAAGCTCTTCATTCAGTATGGGATGTCTGCTGACTACTACCTGGTTGCTGCACGTACCCGCGATTCTGGCGACCCTGCGGACGGAGTGTCACTCTTTCTAGTCGATGCTGGTTCTCAAGGGATCGGAAAAACCCCCCTCATTACCATGGCTGAGGACAAGCAGGCGGAAGTTCTATTTAATCAAGTCAAGGTCCCCGAATCACATGTTGTCGGTCCATTACACGAAGCATGGCCGTCCATACGCAAGGTGCTTGCGCTTTCGACAATTGCGCTATGTGCGGAGATGTCTGGCGGCATGCAGGGAGCCCTAGACTACGCCGTCGATTACTCCAAAATCCGTATGCAGTTCGGTAAGCCGATCGGCAGTTTCCAAGCCATCCAGCACCATGCGGCTGATATGCTCATTCAAATGGATGCTGCTCGTTACACTGCCTACGAGGCTGCTTGGCGCGTTGATGAAGGTCTTGAGTATGAAATGGAAGCTTCGATGGCGAAAGCGTTGTGCAGCGAGGCCTACCAGAAGGTTACCGCAACAGGGCACCAGATCCTCGGAGGTATCGGCTTTTACAAAGAGCTAGATATGCACCTCTGGTATCGCAGAGCTAAGTCCATGGAGGCGTTCTTTGGGGACGCCGAGTACCACCGGGAGAAGATTGCGCAGCTCATGGATTTGTAGTTGTGGAGGGTTGTGGACAACTAAGCATTAATGGAAATGTATGGTCTCTCGTAGCAGGGATCGAAACTCAGAATGTGATCCCAGAATCGTGCCAGGTTTATGTGATGGACACTTTTAACCCTCTTGTTTCTCGCCACCCATGAATGACTCAGTGCTGGGCTCCGGGTGTTCATTCTGGGGCAACGAGAAAGTGAACTTGGCGATTGCGCCACCGTCCACGACCAGGGTGTGCCCAGAGACTCCACTCGAGAGATCGGACAGCAAGAAGAGGAGGCCGCCGGCAATTTCTGTAGGATCTAGGGCCCTTCGTATAGGGGTTGTTGCCCTTGATTGAGAGTGTCGCTCTTCTTCTGTTGTGGCTGCCATTGTTCTTGGGGTGATGACTGATCCTGGCGCGAGGTTGTTAACGCGTATCCCATAGCCGCCGAACTCTACGGCCATGGTTCGTGTTAACGCCATGACTCCTGCCTTGGCTGCGCCATAAGGTCCGTGCATGGGTGCCCCCGCCCACCCGCTAACTGAAGAAAGGCTCGCGATTGTGCCTGGGATTCCTCTGTCTCGCATGTGATTAGCCACTGCCTGGATAACCAGGAATTGATACTTGAGGTTGCGGCTGAAAACGGCGTCCCACTCAGCCTCGCCGTAGTTAAACATGTCGTTCCACTCAGTGGCGCTTGTCATGCCTCCGATGATGTTAGCGAGGCAGTGGATTTCACCGAACTCTCTTTCGGCCTCTTTAACAACCTGCAGAGCTCCGGTTCTTTTTTCGACGTTTGCCACTACTCCGAGGCCCTTGACGCCAAGTTGCTCCACCTGATCGACGGTCTCTTGAACGCGGGTTTCGTTGATGTCGACCGCTACGATGTTTGCGCCGGCTTCAGCCAAAGTTTTTGACGTGGCACTCCCGATTCCGCCGCCCCCGGCGCCGCACACCACGGCTGTCTTCCCGTCTAACCGTATTCGCTCGACTACCATTAAAGCCCCCCCTACATTTGAGCGACCGCATTATGACACAAGGTCTTGGGTTGACTCTTGCTATAATCGCGGCGCATTCACGACGGGCTTCTTCGAGGGAGGTCATCTCATGGACAAGGTGAAAGTGCTCATTAGCCACTACTTTGCTCGTCCAAGTGACGTGGACACTATCGCATTATTGGATCCCCAAGTAGAGGTTGTGTACGGCCCCTATCTGGACGCCAAGGCACGTGAAACGATGCGCTCTTATACGGCTGGCGGCACGATGACGTTCCAAGGCGAAGATGGAGAATTTGAACGACGCGTCGCTGCAGCTGAGGTTATTTTCGCGGCGAATCTCCCCAAGAATATTCTGGAGATAGCACCGAGGCTCAAATGGGTTCAGGTATACGGAGCGGGCGTTGATTTCTTACAGGGAACTGGTCTTCTAGAACAAGGGGTCGCAGTTACCTCTTCCAGCGGCATCAACGGTCCACCCATCGCTGAAAGCTGCATCATGTTCATGATCATGAACGAGAAGAGCTTGGTGAAGCGTGTGGAGGCCCAACAGCGCCGAGAATGGGTGCGCTACGCAAATGGTCAACTAACTGGTAAGACGGTGGGGATTGTGGGGCCGGGCAGCATTGGTGGTGGGGTCGCGAAGCGCGCTAAGGCGTTCGATATGCGAGTGTTGGCAACACGACGTACTATCGTGCCTGGCGAGCTTGTACCGAATATCGACCAAGTCTTTCCTAGGGAAAGATTGAAAGACATGCTGGACCAAAGCGATTACGTCGTCGTCGCCGTGAGTCTGACAGAGGAGACTCGGGGGATGATCGGCGAAGCTCAGTTTAAGTCGATGAAACCGGGTTCTTTTTTCATCAATGTTTCCCGTGGGGCAGTTGTTGACGAAGCCGCGCTCTTGGACGCTCTGAAGAATGGCCATTTGGGCGGCGCCGCTCTAGACGTCTTTGCCCAAGAGCCATTGTCATCAGAGAGCGATTTTTGGGTCCTTCCGAATGTCATCGTGACACCGCACAACACTGGAGGCCTGAAAGATCATGCTGATCGCGCGACCAAGTTCTTCTGTGAAAACATGCGGCGCTATCTGGATGGTGAACCTCTCCAGAACCAGGTGGACCCCACGAAGGGCTACTAGTCGGATGCCATGAAGTATCGGAAAGTGCCCCCGCGGTTTTGGTTTTACCGGAACGGCGAGTCGATGTTCGCTAAGTGATTGGGTAATCGAGCGTGAGGCTAGAGTAGCAGTGATCTCGGGTTTTTAACGTGCGACCCTTCGAGTTTCTGGAGCTGCAGCAGACCTTTCTTTGTATCGGACGCTACTCTAGCCTTGTCGCAGTGTCCCACGCGGTACTTGAAGAGCCAGTAAGTGAATTCGTTTAGCTCCCCGATGGTCATGGAGTCGGGTACGGCGATCTCTTGAG
>CAZUGG010000006.1:0-8642 GCA_964619905.1 uncultured Dehalococcoidia bacterium | reverse complement strand
TACGTTTAGGTGTCAATGAGATCTCCTGACCTGGCTAGCATAAAGCGGGCCGGTTGTAGTGATTGCTGGGGATCTGGTGGCTGAGTCGGCGTTCGGGGGGTTGTCTTCGGTCCCGCTGCGCGATCGCCGCTTGATAGGTTGCGGCTGGAAGGTTGGGCAATTCAGTCTGATCTCGTCCATGGGCGTAAGTTCACAAGATTGGATTGGATGACATAAAAGATGCATGCTTTCAAGTAGGGTTAGTCGATCACGCCGAGCTTCCGTGCGAATTCGAGGCCTTGGCGAGCAGTGTGAATATGCGCTTCGTCCACGAGTCCATCCTCGAATCTTACTGCTCCGATGCCTTTGGCCCAGGCGTCTTTCATCGTTTCGATTGTGTTTCGCCAGCTCTCAATTTCCTCCGGGGTCGGCGTGAAGACTTCGTTGATGATCGGGACGTGGGAGGGATGGATGCAGGTCATTCCCATGTACCCGAGGTCTCGGGTCTGGTTGGCGAAGTCCCGGAGGCCTTCCAAGTTTCCGATTTGGCTCCACTGTCCGCTCATGGGATAGGGCACACCGGCGGCTCGAACGTCTATGAGCACTTTGGAGCGGAACTGGAGGGACTCGAGTCCTTGCGGAGTCCAACGATAGCCAATCGACCTGACGATGTCGCCGCGACGTGATACGCCTGAACCCATGTAAGCAATTCGTTGAGAGCAGGAGGCGATCTCGTAGGCCTGGCGGATTGCATTAGCGGATTCGAGTAGGGGAAGGATCGCGATTCGGCCTTCGGGAAGACCTTGCTCTCGTTCAAGCTCACTCAGTTTTTTATCCACGGCTTTAATATCGTCCGGGCCTCGTGTTTGTGGGATGGACACGCCGTCGAGACCCGCACACGTGATTGCGTCGAGGTCGAGGCCATTCTTCTCTGGCTCAGGTCCTGAGAGTCGCACGATTCGTTGAGGTCCTAGGCCTCCGGTCTCTTCGAGCACCCTTCGGACCAGCTCGCGACCTTTGGGGAGCTCGGCTGGGGGCATTGCACCTTCCATATCGAAGATGAGCCCGTCAGAGTCGTACTTGGGCGCTTCTCGCATCCAATCCTCGCGGTTGCCCGGCACGAAGAGCATGCTTCGGATTGGCTTGGGGTTGAATGACATGGGTTACTCCTTATCAACTAAGGTGCTCGCGCGGGCCAATCATAAAACGAGACGCAAGGGCTTTTGTATTGCCAAGTCGCATCTTTGGTCACATCTACTACAATGTGGTCGCATGAAGGGTTGTCTAACCTTGGAGGTTGATTATGCCGACTGCGCTTGAAGGTATGCGAATTCTAGAACTCAGTGTTGGTATGGCCGGGTCGATGGCCGGCATGTTCTTGACGGAAAATGGGGCCGAGGTCATCAAGATAGAACCTCCTGGTGGAGACCCAACCCGAGGGAGCTCCGGTTTCACTGTCCGTAATCGAGGAAAGCGTAGCGTAGTTCTCGACTTGAAAAATGCTTCGGACGTTGAAAAGTTCAAGGAACTTGTGGAGACGACCGACGGGGTTATCGAAGATTTTGCTCCTGGCGTGGCTGACCGTCTTGGTGTTGGATACGACGATTTGTGCAGGGTTAACTCGGGCATTGTCTATTCTTCTATCACCGCTTTCGGAGAGGAAGGGCCTTATCGAGATCTCCCAGGTTACGAGCCTATTGTTGCTGCGAAGACCGGTCGAATGATATCGCAGGAGGGGTTCCGAGAAGGCCCGATCTACACGCCCACCCCGATCTCTTCTTATGGCTCGGCGTGCATTGCCGTCCAGGGGCTTCTCGCCGCTTTGTACGCCCGCAAGGTTACGGGCAAGGGCCAGAGGGTCGACGTACGCCATCTTTCTGCGCTCACTGCGTATGACATGGGTGGCTTCCTTCACGCGATGCACGCGAACGAAGAGAAGGATGGGCCCGCTTACGGAGTCATCCCGCTTGCGTTCATGACCGCCGAGTGCAGCGATGGTCGATACATTCAGATGTGCAGCCGTCAGCCGCATCTCTTCCGCAACTGGATGCGCGTGCTTGGGCTTGAGCACCTGTATGACGATCCGTCATTTCATAACATGCCGGATCAATTTCCTTCAACGCGCGATCTGGAGGCCGTCCTTGAGATGGTCGAGCAGAGGATGAAGGACAAGACTTGCGACGAGTGGATGGAGATCTTCACATCTCAAGATGTCGGAGGGGATCCTTTCCTTGGTGCTCAGGAATATCTAAATCATGAACAGGCGATTGCCAACGGGCGACGTCAAATAGTTGTCGAACCTGGCATCGGCGAAACGGTTCAGATAGGCCCGCTTGGGAATTTCTCCGAAACACCGTCTGCTATCGGCATGCCATCCCCGGCACTTGGTCAACATACCGAGGAGGTGTTGTCGTCAATACAGATGGCGCCTCGAAAGGTCACGGTTTCGACCGGAACTTCTGTCCGGAGACCTCTGGATGGAGTCACGGTACTCGAGTGCGCCTACTTCTATGCGGCGCCATTTTCCATGACGCTTCTGGCTGAACTTGGGGCTCGCATCATCAAAGTCGAGCCCAACGAGGGCGACCCAATGCGTCGCAACTGGGCGTCTACCTACAGTAAGTCGGCGGCAGGTAAAGAGAGCATCATTCTTAACCTCAAGACGGAGGAAGGTCGTGAGATCGTTCACAAGATCGCTGCCAAAGCTGATCTGTTCCTTCACAACTTCCGCCCTACCGGTGTCGTCGAGAAGCTTCAGATTGACTACAAAACGCTGAGCGCCATTAACCCGCGTTTGATCTATATATACGGGTCTTGTTATGGGACCTACGGACCGTGGAAGCACCGCCCGGGATTCCATTCTTCGCCAAACGCCATTGCGGGTTCGGGCATCATTGAAAGCGGCCTTGGGAATCCTCCCAAGGACCGAGTTTTCCCGGACCCTGCTGGGGCGCTCGGTGTCGCTACCTCCGCATTAATGGGCCTGCACGCCCGTGAACTCACCGGCAAAGGGCAATATGTTGAGACCACGATGCTCAGCTCGTTGGCTTACGCGGTCTCGTCCTGGAGCCTCCAATATGGGAATAAACCTGCTGACCCAATTCCCGATCAGGGTCAACATGGGTACAACGCTCTTCACTGGCTCTACGAGTGCGGCGACGGATGGCTCTTTGTTATGTGCCCTAAGGAAGAACACTGGACAAAACTCGCCGACGCGACGGGCCTCTCTGGGGACCGCCGCTTCCTAACAGTAGGTGCCCGCGAGGAGAATGACGAGGCGCTTCGGAGTGCCTTGAGCGATGCGTTTAAACGAAGGCCGGCTTCTCAGTGGGAAGACATGCTGTTGCAGGTTGGAGTTCCTGCAGTGCGAGCCGATGGAACGCCTCACCACGAGTTTATGCTGAATGACCCTCAAGTGCGGCTGATCGACCTAGCCCGAGAAGACGAGTTACCTGAGCACGGAAAGTTCTGGCGGAGTGCACCGGTGTACCATTTCTCAGAGTACGAGACCAGATTTGAAACTCCCCGACCTCTAGGTTTCGCGACCGAGGACGTTCTTCGAGAATTCGGTTATTCCGATCGCCAAATAGATGAATTGAATCGAAAAGGCGTGACCACTGCCGTGGGCCACGGGCTTCCCGCTGTCTAATTAAAGTTATGACTAACGCAACAAAACCGATAAGAACAATCCTCTTTGATACCGGCAATAAAGAGGATTGGATGCGAAAAGCGACGAAGTATGGAGCCGATGCTCTCGTCTTCGATCTTGAAGATGCGGTTCCAGAGGCTCACCGTCCTCAAGCGCGAAAGATGGTGCGGCGGGTTACTGAGGAGTTGGCGGCCCAAGGGCATACGATCTTCGTTCGAGTCAACGGGATGGACACCTACCAAACAGGGGAAGATCTGGAAGCGGTTCTTTGCGAAGGGCTACACGCAATCTTCCTTCCTAAAACTCGTGGGCCTGAGGACATCGTCGGTGTTGCGGCGTTACTTGAGCACTTGGAGTACCGTGCCGGGCTGCAAATAGGTCATACGCTCATCAATCCTCTCTTGGAAACGGCGCAATCCGTTCGGTTAGCGTACGAAATAGGTATTGCCTCGCAACGAGTCGCGTACATGGGTTACGGCTCGGCCAAGGATGGCGATGGCGCTAGGTCTATTGGCTATGAATGGACACCCGAGGGGAAGGAGTCGCTGCATATTCGTGGCTCGGTACTTGTCGACGCGAGGGCGGCCGGCATCGAGTACCCGATCACGGGCTTGTGGCCTCATGTCGGTGAACATGGTGGTCTTCGGTCGATGGCGGTTGAATCGAAGGAGCTCGGGTACAACGGAATGATGTGTATCCACCCTAGCCATGTACCTATAATTAACGAGGTTTTCTCCCCGACTGCTGCACAGATCGAGGAGTGGAAAGGCGTGATTGCGGCACTTGAGGAGGCTGAAGCTTCTGGGACCACGGCGATCCAACGAGACGGCTTCCTCATAGACACCGCGATGGTGAAGGTCGCTAAAGAGCGCCTCGAGCACGCCAAGAAGTTGGGTTTGGCTTAGGCGCCACGTTGCAAGGGAGAGTTCTTCGGAAACCTCCTCTCTTAACTACCGTCTCGGGCTTCTATATGAATGGCTACGATGTTGATCTGCTGTCCGAGGGATTACTAACATAGCTGTCTTGAGAACTCCTGGAGGTTCCCATGGCCACCGAATCAACCCATATTACCGCCGAAGCTCGGGCTTACATAGGGAAGAGTAGCGCCACTCGGGTTACGGAGGTCACCAAGAGAGAGATCCGTCGCTTCGCGCTGGCGATCGGGGACGACAATCCTCTGTATTACGACGAGGACTACGCCAAGAAGACACGGCACAGAGGCATAATCGCACCGCCATCGTTTTACTCCGCGATGCAGTTGGAGGAAGAGCCTTTGGCAGACCTTGAGGCTAGTGGCTTAGGTAACAAAATGGGGATTCGTATGGAGGTGCCCGTTCCAGGATTTCCGGGGGCCGTTGCGGCAGGCCGCAATATTGAGTGGCATGAGCCGATTCGGCCTGGTGACGTCATCTCGTGCAGCGAGAAGGTCACCGACATCTACGAAAAAAACGGGAAGCGCGGCCCCATGATCTTCATTATCACCGAATGGAATTTTACCAATCAGCGGAACGATCTTTGTGTCAAGGAGATTCAGACGCTGATACGACTACAGTAACCGGATCTACCAAAGCTGGTCCGTGTATTTGTCGGTGCCCACGTCGGTGGGAAGCCAAGGAGATGCGAAAACTACTTTCGCCTTGCCTGATGCATTGATCTTGTTGCTGGCATCTACGAATCTGTCCCACGTCTCCCGGGGATCGCTCTCCAGAAAGTACATTTGCATCCTGAAACGATCAGGATCACTCACGTTGTTGGGAATGGTCATGGGCGAGTTGGTTCCCTCTCGCGGGATCGGGGACCAGGATGCGCAACTGGCAATGGGGGAGTCGTTCAGGAGCTCGGGCAAGACCTCGTTCTTTAGCCACTGGTCGAGTTCTTCGGCTCTGATTCCGGGATCTCGCTCGATAGCAAGCGATGTCATGCCCGCATACTGATGGTGGAAGGCCAGCTCGATGGGCACAGGGTCCTCGTCTCGGTACTGAGTCCAATCGTAGGTGTAGAGATATGTGTGTACGTGAGTCCGCTCAGCGAATCCCCGGTCATTGCTGTACAGCCAGTGGACCTGCGGAAGGGCCCAGTCGACGTGCTCTTCGTGATGACCTTCTAGAATCCAGTAGGTGGAAACATAGGAGCCGTCTCGTACCGACGGGCCTGCGATCTGAGATGGATCGGGGAACCGCAGGTCTTTGAGGGATTTGGGTGCTACCCAGCGTGCTCCTGCGAAGAGCCAAGGACCGATCATGCAGCCAGCGTAGAAATGGTCCCTCTCGTACCAACGGTTGTAGGCGACCTCGTGCCCTTTGTGGGGGTCAACCATCGTAAACAACATGCTGCCGACCTTGACCGGGAACTCTTTCTGTAGAGTCATCTGTGTCTCCTACTCCAGACCTCTTGGCGCAGGGCCCGGTTCCGCGGGATTGTAGAGAGGCAGGAATACGGGTGTCAAACGGGGGTCTCGCTCGCCGTGCAACGCCGAGTTGACGGCTTATCTAAACTTGCCACATGCGCATTCAGTACGCTGTCGTTTGTCACGAATTTCAGGATGGTCAGTGGTTTGGTGTGACCAATCTCATCGGAGTCTGCCACAATTTCGTGGTGCCGATAGAGTCATCACAAGATGAGAGCCAAGTAGTGCACGTTAATCTTGTCGTTAGCCTAATAGATGGCGATCCAGGGTGGCACAACGTCTGGGTGACAGTGCGTGATCCGTGTGGAGAGATCTCAACTACGGTGAAGCCTCTGAGGATCGATTGGGACAAAGAGTCGCCGACCTTCTTTACTATCTTTGAAGTGCCGTTGAGGATCACGGTCGTTGGTATATACGAATTCAACATCTTGGTTGACGGAGAGCCAGTGGGTTCAGTGCCTTTGCCTGTTGAACTTAGCCCCCCTCCTGGAATGGCGAATGACTGAACTGAAGACTTCTGGAGCGACCTAGCCTGGTTAGGGGCTCCGGGTCTAGGCGCCGGGGGTGGCGGTGTCTTGGGCAGGAATGTTTTGTTCGTTGATGAGTGACCTTTCGTCATTCCCCCATGAACTGAAAAACAAGATCTCGTGATCGAGAACGCGAGTCAAAATCCACTAGGACGATTTCTTGCCATTTACCTAGGAGCGGTTGGTGCTTAGTTATTGGCACCACGAGAGAAGGGCTAATCAGAGAGGCTCTGGTGTGAGAGTGGCCGTTGTCGTCACCATTGAGGACGTTGTGCTGGTACTCGATATCCTGAGGGCACAGACGTTCCATCGCCGTCGTGAGATCAAGGATCAACCCGGGTTCGTACTCCATAATGGTGACCCCTGCGGTTGTTCCGGTCACAAAGACTGTAACGATTCCCTCTGATATCCCCGCGTCGCGAGACTGCTTCAGTACCTCATGGTTGAGCCTGATGACTTGGCCGCCCCCTTTGGTTTCGAGAGTCAGGTGTTTGGTAATAATCAACGGTAGCTGCGCTCCTAGACCCTAGGATTCTAGTTATGGCCCTGATTGTCCGCAACTGGACTGCAGCCCCTCATTGTATCAAGTATTGAACCAGGTTTAATACTTGATACAATGAGGGGGTGGGAGGTAACTTTGTGAAACTTCGTCCTCTACGCGTCGCCTTATTAGCTCTGGTTGTTGCCCTATTACTGGCTGCATGTTCGACCTCGTCGTCATCGCGGGAACCCGAAGATATCTATTCGGTTGGTCTGCAGGGCCAAGCCACCACGGATGGGGTTCTGGTGCTGACTAAGCCACGCAAGATCGAGATGGATCTGGAGGCCGGTTCGTCCTCCCTTGATGTTGCGCTAGCACTGCGGGAAGAGTTGCGTGATAGAGGGTATGAGGTACTGTGCGTTACGCACCAAGGTGGCGATGCCTTCGCACTACTTGTCCGTGGCCGTGTTGAAATCTCGGGAGACCGTTCCTATCTTGGAGGCATTGGTGGCTCTGCGGCGCAGGTTGTCCAGCGTCCCCAGGTGATCCAGAGTTCAGTCCGCGAATACCTTCGTTTCCTCCGTGAGGATGATGCGGCAGGTCTACGGGGAATTGTGACACAGGACTATAGAAGTGAGGCAAGTGCAGATTTAGGGAAGGCGATCGAACTGATCAATATCGGTGACCCTGTTACAGGTTGCCATACTGCCTCCGTTGTTATTGAAATAGAGTTGCCTAACGGGATGCGAGAGCAGAACGAAATCCGGCTGGAAACTGAAGGGGACATGAATTGGCGCGTCGATGGACTGACTCGGCTTGCTGCTTGGTAGAGTTTCTCCGGAGCCGCTGACGCCTTTCCTTTTGGCTAGATTGGGAGATCCCGACTATCTAGTTTGATGGTCAGTTGGTGCTGCTAAAGGGGTTTTATCAGGCTCTCTCTCGATTGATAGGTCCACAGATCTCACTCTGTTCATTGGATTTTTAGGTCAGGTGCTCTCCACGGCGATCTCCGCCTTGGTATAATGCAGCCCGCTGGTTTGAGACTCCGTTTATTTGTCTAACTCGCAGGAGGTCTCGCTCGTGCACGACGTTCTCGTTGTCGGAGCAGGTCCGGCAGGGAACAACGCAGCGTATCAATTGTCCTCGATGGGCTATGACGTTGCGGTCGTGGATCAACGCACTGTTATCGGGGACAAACTCTGCAGCGGGATCGTGGGTGTCGAGTGCCTTAACCGGTTTCCTGCAGAAGATTCCCATATCATCAGACCGGCGAGTTCCGCCGAAGTTACCGGACCTTCCGGAGCCACACTAGAGGTGGCCCATCCGGAAACTCAAGCTTATGTGCTTGACCGAGTCTCCTATGTCGCCAGCTTCGCAGAAAAAGCTCGACGATCTGGGGCCTCCTATATTCTTGGCCATAAGGTTCAATCGTTGGACGTACTGGAAGATGGCGTGAGGGCGCGTATCGCGAATGGTGGTCCACCGAAAATCATCGAGGCGCGTTCGGCTGTCCTTGCCAGTGGCTTTGGCTCGCGCTTTACCCGAGCTCTTGGCCTCGGACAGGTCACGGACTATACGATTGGGGTTCAGGCTGAAGTC
>CAZUGG010000005.1:0-7581 GCA_964619905.1 uncultured Dehalococcoidia bacterium | reverse complement strand
TTGAGCAACGCAGTCATAAGCCCGGGCGCGCACCTTTCCCGGATCGCTACCTAACATCGATAAGTCATCCGGATGGGGTGCCGTGAACGGATGGTGAAGCGCATCCCAGCGCGCTTCCTCAGATTTCCACTCGACAAGCGGAAAGTCCACCACAAACGCGAAGCCCATCTCCTGCTCATCAATGAGGCCCAGGCGATGCCCCAGCTCCACCCTCAATTGAGAAAGAGCGGTATTAGCGATAGCTTCCTCAGCCGCCACGATGAGGATTAGTCCGTCCTTCTCCGCACCGGTTCTCTCCGCCATGTCTCGTACATGATCAGGGCTAAGAAATTTGGCTACTGGTGACTTTATGTCTTCTGCCCCAATCTTAGCCGGGACAGCTCCTAAACCGATCGGCACAAGTCCCTTTGCCCCCCGAATTTTAACGAACTCGATAAGTTCATCTATCTGCGCCCGGCTGTAATCAGCGCACCCAGGCGCCACAAATCCCTTAACCACACCTCCGGAGCTCACCACCGACTTGAATACGTTCAGCTCTGTCTCTCTTGCTATTTCGGTTAAGTCAGCAAGTTCCATTCCGAATCGAAGATCTGGCTTCTCTGTGCCGAAGCGGTCCATGACCTCGGTGAAAGTTAACCGGGGGAACGGCGTCTGGAACCTCAAGTGCGGAGCGACGTCCGCTACAAGTCCGGCGAACAATCCCTCTATCAAATCAAGAATGTCCTCCTCTTCCACAAAGCTCATCTCTAGATCAAGTTGGGTAAACTCGGGCTGCCTGTCAGCGCGCTGATCTTCATCCCGAAAACAGCGCGCGATCTGATAGTAACGCTCCAAGCCAGCCACCATTAGCAACTGCTTAAGTTGCTGAGGGGACTGAGGCAACGCGTAGAATTCACCAGGGTTCAGGCGACTAGGCACCAGGAAATCTCGCGCGCCTTCAGGTGTACTCTTCACCAACACCGGAGTCTCGATCTCAAGAAAGCCCCGCGTGTCCAGATAGTCACGAATGTACTTCACAACGTTGTGGCGGAGCTCAAGGTTTGCCCGCATCCGTTCCTTACGCAAATCGAGATAGCGATATTTCAGGCGTAAGTTCTCATCAACTTCCGCCTCTTCATTGATATTGAAGGGTGGAGTCTTTGCCTGATTCAGCACCTTCATCTCCATTGCTCCCACTTCAATCTGGCCCGTGCCAAGGTTGGGATTCTCCGTTCCTGCAGGACGACTCCCTACCTCACCCGAAACCTGCACAACCCACTCACCGCGGAGATGCTGAGCTCTGGCATGCGTCTCTTCACTAACCTCAGGGTTGAACACAACCTGCACGACACCCGATCGATCCCGTAGATCGATGAATGTAAGCCCCCCGTGGTCACGACGCCGATGCACCCACCCTGCTAGGGTGACATTTTGGCCGACTTGAGGGGGACGGAGTTCGCCACAACCGTGAGTCTTAAGCAAGGAGATCCTCCGGGTTAGTCCAAACCGGTGGTTGAAGAAGCGCTGGACTAACGAAGATTATAGGAGGTGGGCTGGGCACTAACAACGAAGGCCTCGAGACCTTCAGCCCCACAGCCACGCTGCAACAACTCAGCCTCCTGCCGACTGCCTACAAGAGAAAACAGCGTGGGACCGGCACCGCATAACTGAATATTGGAAGCGCCGGCCAATTCGAACCGAGACCAATAATCAACCAGTTCATCGAATTTATTGAGGGCTACTCGGGTCAAAGCATTGTAAAGATATTCCTGCGAGAGAGACTGTTTTTTTCTTAAAACTCTGACTAATGCCTTCGTCAATTCGCCATCAGTGAAGTCCGACCGATCGAGGCCACGGTAGATAGTCGCTGTCTTGGCAGCCATCTCGAGCGGAGGGACGACAAGAACGAAGTCCGAATCCCGTAACGTTGGAACCGGGCTGACACGTTCGCCTCTGCCTTCCGCCAAGGCAGTGCCTCCATAAAGGAAGAACGGCACGTCTGAGCCTAGATTGGCCGCTATCGCCAACAGTTCGCTCCGCCCCATACGATGTTCCCAAAGTTGGCACAGCCCTAACAGGGTTGCCGCCGCATCGCTACTGCCGCCCCCAAGACCAGCAGCCATAGGTATTCGTTTCCTTACCTTAATCCGTGCACCCTGGTCGGTCCCTATCTCGTTACGTAGAGCGTGCGCCGCACGATAAACAAGGTTCTCGTCGTTGGGAATCATTTCGATATCACCTTCTACACTGATATCGTTTGCCGCATGGAATTCGAGTTCATCGGATAAATCAACGGTCTGCAGCACCGTGACTATGTTGTGGAAGCCGTCATCTCGCCGGTTCAGGATTTCGAGCGAGAGATTAATCTTGGCTAACGCCTCAAGCCTCATGGGCCTCAGTCTCTCCAAGCGCCCGGTGAAGCTCTCCCCACTCTTCAACGGATAGGGTCTCTGCCCGCCGCTTTGGATCGATTCCCGCAGATATCAGCGCAGAGATGATTAGTTCACGCTCGATACCCAAACCTAACGACAGAGAGTTCGCAATTTGTTTCCGTCGTGCCCTAAACCCCGCGCGAGCTATGTTGAAGAACGAGTCTGCGTTTTCGCGGTCGAAAACACGAGGTCGCTCATACGGATCAAGTCGCAGAATCGATGAATCGACCTTGGGCGCTGGGTAGAAGCTGCCAGGCTTAACGTGACTAACAATATGGCCAGCGGCATAAACTTGTGTTGCAACCGAAATCATGGACATGTCGCCTGGCTTCGCCACAATACTTTCAGCCACCTCCCGCTGCAGGAGTAACACGAGCCGCAGGGGAGGAGACCCTGCTTCAAGGAATCGGCGCAAGATAGGCGCAGCTACGTAATAGGGAAGGTTCGCTACAACCTTGTACGGGGCTCCACCTGTCAACTCTCTCAGATCAACTTCAAGCATATCCCCAGCCAATATTCGAATCTTGGGATCACCCAGATGAGCCTGCTGAAGCCCTTCCGCTATACTCTCGTCTTTCTCTACAGCAATTACCGATCCGGCCTTTCGAAGCAGTTCCCTAGTAAGGACGCCAGGTCCAGGCCCTACCTCAACAACTGTATCCACCGAAGAGAGTTCCGCGGCATCGATGATTCGCCGAAGCGCGCTAGAGTCCACAAGGAAATGTTGGCCCAGGCTTTTCCGAGGCCTAATTCCTTGTTTGTCGAGGAACTCTCGTACCAGGCGTCCCGGGTTCATCCCTGTCCCACATCTGGGATGCGTCATCGCTTCCGCACCTGGAGCTTCCACCTTGCCAAAATGCTGGATTAAGGTACGCCGTGCACCCACCTTCGACCATCGGAGCAACGAGATCGACCGTGGCGAACGGCTCGAAGCAGGCACTCCTGCGGCACCCGAAGACGTCTACTTACCGTTGCTTCCTTCCGGACCTGGCGGGGTTCATAGGCCTTCGCCGCGCAGGACCCACTTGTCAGCGCCGCCGCCGCCGCTTCAACTCAGGGCCCTCAGACCTCTAGGTGGGGATTCAGCCCCGCTGTAGCGGATTGCGAGTTCAGGGCACCGCTAGCTCCCCGCCTAGCACGACCCCACCATGCTACGGCCCACATAGACACGAGTCAATTTGGGCATCTTTATTAGCGCCTGCGCTGGAGTTTGATGAGCTCGGCCCCTAAGGAGTGGGCGCGCCCATCAACTGGGGGAAGTAGGCGCTCTCCTGTATGCTGCAACAGCCATGTCTCAAACGCAGGTGGAGCAGCACATTCGGGACATAGTCCGGTCGAAGGGCTCCATTACCTTCGCTAAGTTCATGGAGCTAGCCCTTTATGGACCCGACGGCTACTACACAAAACCCAATCGAGTTGGAGCAACCGGTGACTTCTTCACCAGTCCTCTTGCCCACCCTCTTTTCGGAGCCCTGATCGCCCTACAGCTCGAACAGATGTGGGAGTTGATGGACCACCCAGGGCGATTTGAAGTCGTAGAGCCAGGGGCTGGTAACGGCCAACTCTCACGAGACGTTCTCGATTTCAAATCACAGCTCTGTGACGGATTCAGTAACGCAATCGACTACCGTCCGATAGACGGCTGGAGGCCACGACTGCCAACCGTCACGAGCGGTTGTTTTCTGAGTAACGAACTTCTTGACGCCTTCCCTGTTCATCGCGTTAGAAAGGTGGACGGGAAGCTCCGAGAGATCTATGTAACGTTGGACGAAGGTCGATTCGTGGAGCAGCTCCAGGAACCTTCGACTCCTCGCATCCAGCAGCAACTTGCCTCCGAAGACGTCAATTTAGGTGAGGATTGGACTGCCGAGGTCTCGCTCGCAGCTGTCGACTGGATCCAAGAAGTCGCATCGAATCTCACCCGCGGTTACGTAATCACCATCGACTATGGCGACATGGCCGAGCACCTGTTCACCGAACGACGGAGCCAGGGCACCTTAATGTCCTACTATCAACACACGAAAAGTAATGATCCTTTCGCGCGCCTCGGGCAACAGGACTTAACCTCCCACGTCGACTTTACGGCAATGATCAAAGCAGGAACCGCGCGGGGATTGCTGCCCGTTGCGATCATGACACAGCAGGAGTTCCTAACCAACCTAGGTGCCGATCTTTTCCTTGCTTCAATGAGGCAATCCGGGACCAGTTCAGAGGCAGACCTCAAAGGTCTCCGCTCCTTGCTCGACCCGACCGGGCTCGGCAATCTCCGTGTACTGGTTCAGGCTAAAGCCACAGAATTCGAGGGGCTCGCCTGCCTCGCACCTAATCCCTCTTTCAAAACCCAACTGGCCAAACGGATCGCATACGGCCTCCAACTACCCCACTTGACCGAGGCCCATCTCAACCAGCTAGCAGGGCGACCGGGAGGCTGGACAGAGTGGAATCCCCCTCGCTGAGAACCGAGGTCAATTGAAAACTCCTTTGGCGCTGACAGGTCCGGGACGCCGCCCTAGCGCCCTCTTCATCCCGTGAAATCACCGTTCGTCCACCACGTCCTTTACCGCCGTGGGCGCTCCGTCTTCTACGGTTGGTGGATCGTTTTCTCGGCGGCGGGCCTCACCATGATTGGTGGCGCCTTCTATTTCTTCGGGTTCAGCACCTTCCTCTTGCCCGTAGAAAAAGATCTCATGGTTGACCGGGGACCGCTCTCACTCGCCGTCAGCATCTCGACGTTGGAGGGAGCCCTCCTCGGCCCAATACAAGGTTACTTCGTAGACCGATATGGGCCAAGAAGGATCATGATGCTCGGCGTTGCGCTAATGGGCCTAGGCTTCGTCCTGCTGAGTACCGCCAACTCACTGCTCGAATTCTATCTGTACTTCATCCCATTCATAGGAATTGGGGCGGGTCTAGGTATCATGGCCCCATCATTCGTAGCCGTGAGTAACTGGTTCATCCGTAAACGAGGAACCGCATTCGGCATCGCAATGACCGGCATTGGTGTTGGCGGCCTCCTCGTGCCACTCACACGGTATCTCATCGCGGAATTTGGATGGCAGCAAGCAGCCCTGATCATCGGCATCATCATCTGGATCATCGGTATGCCTCTCACCATGCTCATGAGGCACCGTCCCGAGCAGTATGGTTTGCTCCCCGACGGCCTAACTGAGGAGCAAGCAAAGCTCTCGGCCGAACAACTAGCCATACCCGGGCGTACAACCCTTCACCAAGAAATTGACTTCACAGTGAGTGAAGCGTTGACCTCGTCGGCCTTCTGGCAGCTCGGGGTCGGATTCGGATTACGAAACATGCTCTCTTCGGGGGTCTTGGTTCACATGATCGCTGCGGCCGTGGCCCGTGGCCATTCGGAGGCCTTTGGGGCGGGTTTGCTTGCAATCATGGCAGGCCTGAGCATTCCAAGCCGAATCCTTGCAGGTGTGCTTCAGGACAAGGTAGAGAAGCGCAAGGTCGGTGGGACAGTAGGATTCCTGACCGCGCTGTCGTTAGTCTTTTTCCTCATCAACGACAGTACATGGGCTTTAGCAATTTTCGCAGTCATGTTCTCAGTCGCGTGGGGAGCCGCTAGTCCGACCCAACAGGCTATCCGTGGAGAATACTTCGGCCGACTGCACTACGCGAAGATCAACGGCTTCGCCAACTTGTTCATGACCTCGGGTTCCATCGCTGGCCCAGCCCTTGCCGGCTTCGCCTTCGACGCCACGCATACTTACCAGGGATCGTTCACAGCCTTCGCCGCGCTCTCTCTCGTATCGGCCGTGGTGATATGGCACGCAAAGAGGCCGGTGCCAAGCCGCTTGCGCAGCCCAGAAGAGCCCCTTAGCTAACGCCCTTTGGACCTAATGAGTGAATTTTCCTTGATGCTTGGCAACCAACTGGACTAAGAGTTACTCGGATACCGGGACAACCCCGAGTTGCACCAACTTCGAGAATCCAGCCTGTGAATGTTCCAGTCCCTAAGCGGGAACTTTGGCCGCGACCGCAGATGATGAGACTATATGCTTGTTAAGCCCAAGGCGCCGCGGCTCGATATTCATAGCTAAGCCAAGAATCTGCGGCAAATGGATAACTGGTAAGTTGATCTGAGTCTTATATATCTTGGCAGCTTCTGGCTGTTGCCCATCCAGATTGAGATGGCATAGGGGACATGGCGTGACCATGGCATCGGCACCTTGCTCCTTAGCTTCGAGCAAATGGGATCCGGCCATGCGCAACGAGTTGTCACGATTCATCGTAAGGATCGGGAACCCGCAGCACTTCGTCTTACCACTGAAGTCCACCGCGGTCGCACCGATGACAGAAATGAGCTTCTCCAAATAGGTGCCCCGCTCAGGATACTCGTCGTAGCCGAGCTTTTCTGTGGGGCGCACAACGTAGCAGCCGTAGAACGGAGCCAGGGCCAGTCCAGAGAGCGGCTTCGTGATCCGCTCTTTGAGTCGTTCAATGCCATAATCCTCGATCAGCACCCACATAAAGTGCTTCACCTCTGTGGTTCCGTTATATCGTAGCCCTTCGGGTTCGAGGTACTTGTTAATAAAATCTCGATACGTGGGATCCGCTTTGAGTCGGTAATTCGCCTGGCTCATCACACCCTGGCACGTGCTACAGATCGTCATCAGAGGCAAGCCACGTTGCTCGGCCATCGCGAAGGTGCGAGCGTTAAGAGTATCCCCCAATTCCGGGTCACGCTCTTGAAGCACACCTGCTCCGGTACAAGCCGCTTCCTTGAGATGCTCGAGTGTGAACCCCAAGCGTTCCCCCACCAACTTCATCGCCTCGGACAGTTCCGGTGCTCCCCCTTGAGCGACACAGCCAGGGTAATAGGCGTAGCGCATCTAATCCTTCTCCATATCTTCAAAGATCCTTTTGACATGTTCGGATCCCGGGCGTTTGTGATGAATGAGTGGCGGGAGCTTGCCCTTAAGCAAAGCTCGCACCGCCGTGGGCAGCATCTTCATTTGCGACGTAGGGTCATCGAGGCCAAAGGATTCGTACCCGATCTTCGCCTCGTCGCGCCAGCCACTGTCCTATACCGATTAGGCGAAGGAGTCACTGTGCCGAGACCCATTATTTTCGCGGAATCCCGCCTCCTGCGCGGTCCGTCTCAGCTCCAAGATACGTTCAAATGGAGAACCGTCTTTAGGGCAGCCCT
>CAZUGG010000004.1:0-9171 GCA_964619905.1 uncultured Dehalococcoidia bacterium | reverse complement strand
GGACCTGGCAGAAGTGGGGCCTTATTAATTACGCCTCCGGGGATAGCGGCGAAGCCGTCCGGCCCAAACCCATGCCCAAGATTGATGTCTAATGCGTTTCCTGGCAAAGATATTCGAACTGCGCCACCGTTGATCGTATCCTCGAAGAGATCTCCCACATATGTTCTATCGCCCTGATTAACGAATGTTACGACTTCCAGGACACCGATAAGGCCTATGCTTTCGTCGATCGTTGGGAAGACGACGCTAGCTCGGTCGATGAAGACGTCGGCATCAGACCTCGTGGTATCAAACACAGTGACTTCTGTAAAAGCCGGGGTCTCGGGGATAATTTGGATTGCAGGGGAACGATAGGCTACACCCTTGTGGCCCGCCTGGACGAAATACCGCATATCGGAGTGGACCTCTAGATCTTCGAAGCGGAAGCGTCCCTCACTGTCAGCTTGCGCAAAGATCTCGTTCTCTTGGCTCATGCGGCGGAACACTAAAAGTGACAGGGGTACGGACCCTACATCGTTTCCGTCGATTGTCCCGTTGGTGATGTGTCCTTCAATGATGCCTTGGAAGTCGCCATCCGATTGAGCCAGGACTTCGAACCAAGGAACGGTTACGAGGGCCATAGTGGCGCATGCTATGAAAGCGAGAAGGCGCATCAGGACCCTGGGCTCTCCACCGTCGGAGGGTCAGTCTGCTGGTTATCATGTGCGCCACTTATTTCGTTGGCGTCAGCTTCCATCTGTTTCGGCTGCTCGGCAAGAGTTTGCCGGGCCCGTGCGATCTCAGACTCGATGGCATCTGGGATAGTACCCGCTCGTGCATCAAGAGCTTTGTAAATTTCCATCGCTTCTTGCTCGTAGTTGGCACGAATAATCCGATGGTCCTGATCTGAGATATTGCCCAAGTTCTTGTCACGTTCCAGCTCGCGAACTGCTTGCAACAACGTGTTCCGGCTGTCCAACAGTCGTTGGATATCGCTTGCGGTGGTCAGTGGCACCAATTTCCTTGAGGGGGAAAGAAAAACGAGAGGGTAAGCAATGGAGGCTAAGGCAGCCAACGCTATTGCGATGGAAATTGCCAGAGGCATGGTTACTCTCCGATCTCGAGGTCTTGACGTAGGCGCTGTCGATACAGTTCTAGCTCAGGATCGACCGGGGCGTTGGTCAGTTGTGCATCGAACGAGGCGCGGCGGCGTTGGCGTAGCAGGCTAAATACGATTACGGAACCAACTAGGATGCCTAGCACCGGTGTCCACCATACTAGCCCGTAGATTCCTGTTCGGGGTGGACTACGGAGTACGCCTGGGCCGTAGCGGGCTTCGAAGAAAGCGATAATTTCGATCTCGGTTCGGCCTTCAGCTAGTTGATCGGCTATGGACTGTTTCATTCCCTGTGCGACCTGGGAGTTCGATTCAGCCACTGATTGGCCGTGGCATACAGGACACTGAAGCTTGTCGGCGATGCGGCGAACTTCGGTGCTGTCTCCATAGTTACGTGTGGATCCCGTTGCCATAGTTGCGGAGCCGAACAAGCTGATTGCGATAACTACAGCAATTGAAAGGAAAGTGAAAGGATGCACGACACTCACGCGTGTGGGTTCAGTCATCCCGGCGGCTTCTCTGCGGGTTTTACGAGACGGGAACCCACGTTTCTTGGGGCGGGCCATAATGCGACCATGGTGCCTACGAGAAATACAACTCCTCCTACCCACAGCCACATTACTAATGGGTTCACAAACATTAAGAAAGTCGCAACCTGGTCGTCCCACGCTCCGAGCAAGACATAGAGGTCTTCCTTGGCGGTGGTTCGGATCGCAACCTGAGACGTTGGCTGGTCTTCCTGGCCATCGTAAACGACGCGTCGGGGGTGGACTTCGTCCCAAAACTCGCCGTTTTTGAAGACGGTCAAAGTTGCCTCCGTAACGTGGTTGTCGACTCCCCTTCTTTCCCCCATGCCTTGGAACACAAGCGTGTAGTCACCTATGGTCGCCGCCTCTCCTGGGCGGAGTGTTACATCAAGATCCTTTTGATGTATGGAAACCCCTATGACGCCCAGCGCCACCAGTAGGATTCCAATGTGAACGATGTACCCCCCATAACGTCTGCGGTTATGTGCCACTAGGTTAGATATCGCGACAGGTATTGTCTCCCCAGACCGCCATTGTCTGGCCCGGATTCCGCGATAGTACTCCAAGGCCACTGTGCCGAATACGAAAGCGATGGCGGTCAAACCTGCTAGGGACCAGGCATTGGTTATCCGAAGAACGGTGATGAGGAAGATTAGCCATAGTGCAGCGACTATAAGGGGCGGTCGGAAGTTGCGTTTGATAACTGACCAGGTCGTTCTGCGCCAAGCCAACAGCGGACCTACCCCCATCAGCACCAATATGGCAAGGAAAAGCGGACCGTTTACCTTCTCGTAGAACGGCGCACCAACCGTAATTTTCGAACCGTTGTAAACCTCGGTCAGTAGTGGAAAGACAGTACCCCAAAAAGTGGCGAATGCAATGCCGACGAATAAGAGGTTGTTAACGAGAAAGCCCGATTC
Source organism: uncultured Dehalococcoidia bacterium (assembly GCA_964619905.1). Classification (GTDB taxonomy): domain Bacteria; phylum Chloroflexota; class Dehalococcoidia; order SHYB01; family SHYB01; genus DAOUKH01. Next base: position 6,628 of record CAZUGG010000004.1, on the reverse strand, counting down.
CTTTGAGACGGCAAAGTCGAATCGTTGAGTTGAGTCAATGTCTTTGGCACGAGTGAAGAAGAGAAATAATGACACTGCCAGGCTAAAGCCTAAGAAGGCCAGGAAGCTGGGTCCGAGCGACGACGTCGCGAAGTTGTGAACAGAGTCCAACAGTCCCCCGCGGACAACCAACGTCCCGAATATGGCAAGGAGGAAAGTTGATAGCATCAGAAGTAAGTTCCACCGGCGCAACAGCCCGCGACGCTCTTGCACCATGGTCGAGTGCAGGAATGCGGTTCCTGTCAGCCACGGGAGGAAGGCAACATTCTCTACAGGGTCCCAGTTCCAGAACCCGCCCCACCCCAGGACGTGGTAGGCCCACCAGGCTCCTAGCATCAGTCCGATGCTCTGTATCAACCAGGCTACGAGAAGCCAGGGTCGAGCTGCGTTCAGCCACTGGCTATCTGTTCGTCGGGATATCATGGCGCCGATGGCCATAGCGAAGGGGATGGTCCACGACATGTACCCGAAGAGTAAGAATGGTGGATGAATGAGAAACCCTGGGTCTCGCAGCAAAGCATTAACGCCCTGTCCGTCGAGCAATGGGACAGATAAGCGCTCGAAAGGGCTCGAGAGAAAGATTAGGACGATGAGGAAGAAGACCTGAACTGTCATCATCGTTGCGATGGCCCAAGGCATCACTTGGGGCAACCTATTTCGATTGACGTAGACAGCTAGTCCTGAGAAAAGGGCGAGGCCAGTGGCCCACACGAGAAGGGAGCCGGCCTGACCCCCATATAGGCCAGCGAGGTCGAAGTACCATGGTTGGGCAATAGACGAGTTTCCAACGACGTATGCGACTCCGAAGTCGTGGCCCACGAGTAGATAAGCAAGGACCGCCGCGGCCATGAACATGGAGCCGGATACTACGTAGACAGCATTCCGAGCGCTGGCAAGGACTCGAGGGCTATTCCACCTGTGTCCTAGAGTAGCGGCGAATACTGCGTATGCAGCCGCGACGATCGCGACACCGAGCGAGAAGAAGCCCATTTCAGAAGCGTGCAACGGGCCCCCTTATTGGCGGATTGATCTGTCCTTGACAGGATCATGTGGGGAGCCAGGCTCGGCAACCTTGAACTCCGGCGGGTGTTGCGCAATAAGATTGGAGGCGTAGAAGACTCCGTCGCTCTGCAATTTACCCTCGACGATCACGTCTACCTCTTCCCCAAAAAGATCTGGAGTTATTCCTCGGTAATGAACTTCAAGGGTGTCGGTGGGCTCGCTGTGATAGATGGCGAAGGAAAGGTTATTCTGGCCGTCCTTTTCAATTGTTCCAGTGAGTACTCGACCGCCCACGCGACGGCGGTCTTCAATCGCATCAGCGCCATCTTTCTTCAGCTCGTCGACGGTGTTGTAATAGGTCAGGGCGTCACCTAGGCTCGTGATCATCAGTGCTGCCACGGTTATGACGATTATGACGACGCCCGCGAGCACCTTCTTGTTGGCTCCTTGATACCAGGCAATCGGGCCTTTAGATCCTGTTTTGCTGGCTGGCGGGAGATCTAGCTCGGGAGCAGGTGGTGAAGAACCTTGTGGTGTCATTTAAATGCCCGCCACATCACTTTCATACACGTGAACAAGCAGGGCGGAGAGGAAGAAAGCAACGAGACCCATGATAAGAATTGAGCGCGATGGAGAGAGCAATCGTCGGAAAGTGCTTCGCTTTTTGGGAACATCGCTAATCGAGGGCTCTATAGGTTCGACTTGAGGCGCTCGCCATGACCGGCCCATGCGGGATCCCAGATCTCTTGCCATTAACAGCATTGTGAGAAATGCGAATAATTTGAGGCCGAGGACAGCGTAATAAGTGGGAGTGATTGGTAATGAAGACAGCCGATCGAAGCTGATGATGACGCCTGTAATGATAAGGCAGATGATTGAGACGTCGACCAAGTCACGGAAGCGACGGTTGATGGCTGATTCAAGCAGAGGCCGCGACTCAAACATGGGCGAGACGGAGAGCGAAGGCTGGAGTGCAAGCAAATAGAAGAGCCTTCCGCCGACCCATACAACCGCCGCTATCGTGTGGATCCCCAGGACATCAGCAAGGAGTAAATCGATTCCGTCCAAGGGCCCCTCGAGCCCGGGTGCCAAGCCCCTCGGTTTCGCGCCGTATGTTACGAGTTTCACAAGGCTCAGTCAAGGAAGGGGACAGGTTCAGCTAGCAAAGCTTTCTCCTCCTGGCCTCTTTTGTAACGGCACGGACGTTTTAAGCATTGTGTGTCTGTTACTAGGCCGATCGTCTGTACAATGCTCATCACCATGGAGGTGGGGATGCTGGTCCGGCCATTTTGTTGGGACGATATCGAAGGCTATGCTGAGGTCATGGCGGATGGACGACCGCCGTATTCGGCTGAGTTGGCGAGAGAGTACTTGTGCCAACCCAATCTGTCGCCAGAACGGGACTGCTTTGTGGTTGATGAGGACGGGAATCTATGGGGATTTGTCCTGGTGGTTCCTGAAATATCTGTTGGCCGTACGATCATCGAAGGGCGTGTGCGGCAGAGTGCTCGTGGTCGCGGGTATGGCCGCGTCTTTTTGTCGAAGGCTTTGGGCTACAGCCGAACGCTCGGTGCTAGAATCGCCCACGCTGCTGCTCTCCCTGAGGAGAAAGATGAGAGTATTTTGTTTTCTGTCGCTGGGTTTGCGGATGTCAAACGACAATGGCAGATGCGCCTGGAAATGACGGAATGTCGCTTCAAAGAGGTCAACGCAAGTTACACCGTCAGCGTGATGACTCCCGGAGAGGAGTCGATCATGACTGACTTACAAAACAAGGCTTTTTCCGGAAGTTGGGGCTTTGCCCCTAATGTGCCCGAGGAGATTGCCTACAGATTGCGGATGGACGGGGCAACCCCTAGCGACGTTCTTTTGCTTCGCGAGGGACATGATCCCGCGGCATACTGCTGGACCAGATTGGAGCAGGAGTCAAATGGTCGGTTGCTTGGGATCATCTGGATGATCGGTTCCGATCCCGGGAAGCGTGGTCTAGGCTTGGGGAGGGCCATGATCAACGAGGCCATTAGATCTCTCATGGATCGGGGCGCACAGTCGGTTGAGCTCACAGTCTACGCGGACAATGAACCGGCAGTTAGGCTATACGAGTCTGTTGGGTTTAGGCATAGGCACGATATTATCTGGTATGAAAAAGCCCTCTAAGGAACACCTATGTTAGGCAGGCGATGGCCTGCATTAAGCGTAATCTGCCACCGAGTGCTTGATCATAGGCCTCTTCCAACCGGTCGGCTACAACTGACCAAGTGAGTTCTCGGACAGATGCGTACGCTGCCTTACCGAAGCTTTCGCGCAGGAGATCATTGCCCAAGAGTAGATCGAGACGTTCGGCGTAAGGTTCGGGACAGTGCCATGGCACCAGATAACCAGTCTTTCCGTCTGCGATTGTGGCGGTGAGTCCGCCGACCCGGGCGGCTATAACTGGGGTACCGCAGGCCATTGCTTCAAGAGGGACCAGACCAAATGTCTCGTAGAAGGAGGGGGCTACGCAGACATCGGCGGCGCTGTAATAGAGAGGTAGCTTCTGATGTTCTATGATTCCGACGAAGTTCAGACGGGACTCAATTCCTAAAGCATGCGCCATGGCCCGTAGTCGTTGCTTCTCCTCGTCTCCTTCTGAGCCGCCGATTATTACAATTTGGTAATCGACATCTGTGTCCATTGCGGCGGCAGCTGTCAGCAGAACGTCGATTCCCTTGATTGGCTCCATACGCCCCACGAATAAGATTATTTTGTCGGCGTCGAGTCCCAGTTCACGCCGAGCTTTGAATTGGTCAATGGGCTTAAATACTTCCCGGTCGAATCCACAAGGCACCACATATGACTTCCCTGGATCGGCGCCATAGAGGCGTATGAGCTGTTCGCGTTCGTGGGGGCTGGACGCAACCAGGACATTCGCGTCTTTAGCTACAGCATGTTCGATCCCCACACGTTGTTCAGCGTCTGCCGTTCCTGCACGGACCAGGCGTTGGACCTCACCTAGAGTGTGGAAGCTCGATACGACAGGTACGTTCCAGCGATTGCCCAGTTCGAGTGCTACCGGTCCCGATAGCCAGTAATGGCTGTGGATTAGATCGTATGTCGTCGGGTTCGCCGTCAAGAATGCGTTTAGATTCTCGACAAACTGGGGAATATGTTGAAAGAGCAATCTTTTGTTTTCTCGAAGAGGCCCCGCGTCGAGGTGGATGACTCGCGCGCCGGTCCCGAGCTCGATCACCTGAGGATCTCGGGGATCGTGTCGCCGAGTGAAAATATCGACGCACACGCCTCGTTGACCTAGTTCCTTCGCGGACTCTCGAAGGAAGACGTTCATTCCTCCGGTGTCCTTTTCCCCGAGTGGCGCGATCGGACATCCGTGAAAGCTAATGAATGCTATGCGCAAACGGCGGCCTCCTCGAGCGGGTTAACCTTTCTGGTGTTACTTTTGTTGCCACGCTAGCAATTAGGGGTGCGACACGGATCATCGCGTTATGGTTAATTTCATAAGGTTGTTGTTTCCGCCACCGAGGTCGAATTTGTAAGGCTCGGCTCCCCGAAGGAAATGGAATGTGTGACGGCCGACTTCGATCGCATCCTTCAACGCAAGTGCTTTAAGCATGAGGCCTACGCTCAGAGAGGCGAAGCGGGGCTCATAGCCGCTGTTGTACAGATAGTAGGCTCCCCCGTAATCGAAGCAGAGCGATGCTGCTACGGTTGTACCGTCGAGTTCTAGAAAGAAGAGTTTGAGTTGCCCTTGCGCTTTCATAGCATCGGCCAGATGGAAAAAGAATCGCTCACGATCTGGGTTAAGGAACTCCGCTTTTTCCTCGTGGCTCTTGCGAGCCAAGTCCAGGAACAAAGTCATTGTCGACTTGAGATCGGATTCGCTTGCAGCGTCGTATATGCGGACTTCTCCGGATGACATGAGTCTTCGGAGCTTCCGTCTGATCTCGTGGCGATCCTTCTTCTTGAGACCTCCGAGATATTCGTCCCAACTGGATCCGAGGGATGTGGAGGGGCTAACCTCGTCGAAGGATTTGTCAACCGACCACCCCTTCTCAGCAACCAAAGGTGGTAGGTGTGTGAGGGTTGGTGATTCGGCCGTAAGACCCTCTAGCTGAAGCTGTTGCCATTCTAGAGACTCAAGGTGGTCAGCCAGACTTCGCAGTACCTCTTCCTCGCGTCCCTTCGCTATCGTGACGTCATGGTGGTCACATGTATCTGACCGACCTACGAACAAGATGGTTTTGGAGGAGCGCATGAAGGGGGCAACGCCGAGGAGATCATCGCCGTCACGAACTGAAAGAAGGTGAAGTTCTTCTGTCGATGCGCAGCTCGACCACCAAGCGGCGAGCCATGTCGGGGTTGCGAACACAGTGTCACTAACGGAAGAAGTTGTAAGCGTCTCCCATTCGGGAGTTAGGGAGGCGAACCCTTCGTTGCGAATGCCTAGGCCCAACGGTTTTCCTGGATCAGGGACATGAACTCGTCTCGGGTCACCTGGCTCTCCTGGAAACGCCCCCGAACCGCTGATGTTAGCATTGCCGCGCCAGGCTTTTTGACGCCGCGCATGGTCATACAGAGATGCTCAGCACGCAGAACTACGGCCACACCTTGTGGATGAAGTGCCTCCACGATTGTGTCTGCGATTTGCGTTGTGAGTCTTTCTTGCACTTGAGGTCGTTTGGAGAGAGTGTCGACAACTCTCGCTAGCTTGCTTATGCCCACGACGCTCCCGTTGGGTATATAGCCCACCGCTGCAGATCCGTAAAAGGGGAGGAAGTGGTGTTCGCAGAGGGAGTAGAAAGGGATGTCTTTAAGGACCACCATCTCTTGATGGCCCTCATCGAAGCTAACTTTGAGATCCTGGAGAGGGTCTTGCTCTAGTCCACTGAAGATTTCCGCATAAGCTTCAGCTATGCGTTTGGGAGTGTCGGCAAGACCTTCGCGTGTAGGATCCTCGCCGATTGCTTCGATGATCTCGAGTACCGCCGCCTTGATGCGTTCGAGGTCGACGGATGCTCCGCTCTTACGGGCCGAAGTGGCAGGCATGATAAATCCCTTCCAGCGTAGACAAAACGGACCGTGTTCGAGGGTAGCAGAAAGCGTGATTCGGGAACAACCGAAGTCTGCATCAGTTGTTGGGTCAACGGTAACCTAAAGCGCCTTCTACTGCGCTCACTTCTGCCGGCAATTTGAGTTCATCGGGCACAACGTATTTGTTAGCCGTATCGGGGTCTTTGAGGCCGCTTCCCGTCATGACGCAAACGACTGTTTTTCCGGCCAGTGCGCCCTTTTTTCGAGCTACCCGGCGCAAACCGGCTACCGACGCAGCGGATGCTGGCTCAACAAACAACCCTTCGGTACGAGATAGCGTTTGATAAGCGTCAAGGATTTCCTCGTCTGTAACCATATCGATGAGGCCCTCGGATTCTTCGCGGGCGGCAAGAGCCCCTTGCCAGCTCGCGGGGTTTCCTATTCGGATAGCGGAAGCTACCGTGGCTGGCTCTTGCACGGGTGATCCTAGGACGATGGGGGCGGCGCCAGCGGCCTGAAATCCCATCATCTTTGGCCTCGCGCGCGACTTCCCCGCTTC
>CAZUGG010000003.1:0-15913 GCA_964619905.1 uncultured Dehalococcoidia bacterium | reverse complement strand
CCTGATCGAAGACCGCGGACTTGGGGTGGTCCAGCAAGCCGGCTGAGATCTCTTCCCCGTGGTGCGCCGGCAGCGGGTGCAGGAAAATCCCATTTGTGGCCGATAACTCCAGCAGCTCCGGAGTCACCATGTAGTCACGGAATATGGCTCTACGCTCCTCCGTTTCGTTCTCTTGCCCCATGCTCGTCCAGACGTCCGTGTAAATTACGTCGGCGCCAAGCACTGCCTCCCGCGGGTCTTGTAGCAACTCAAGGCATGCGTCCGCTCCGACGGCAGCCTGGTTTGCAGCATCAATGGCCGAAGGCGGCATCCCATACCCGTCCGGCGACGCGGCTCTAACTCGAACGCCGCACATCAGGGAGGCAATGGCAAGACTCACAGCCACATTGTTACCATCTCCAACATAGGCAATTGTCAGCCCTTTCAACCTACCCAGTCTTTCCTTGACGGTCAGAAGGTCTGCCACCGCTTGGCAAGGATGCTCTGCATCGGACAGCCCATTTATCACCGGCACTGGGGAATACAATGCCAGTGCCTCAATATCCTCATGGGAAAACGTCCTCGCCACAATCCCATCGACCAACCGACCCAGCACACGTGCAACATCCTCGGTAGCTTCCCGTTGACCCATGCCCACTTCATCCGGTGACAAGTAGATGGCGTGGCCACCCATCTGGTAAACCGCAGCATCAAAGCTGACCTTGGTCCTCAAGGACGGCTTTTGAAATAGGAGGGCAATGGTCTTGCCCTTCAATAGCATCGGAGTCGGAGAATCCTTCAGGGCCGTACCCTTTTCGAGAATGCGGTGCAGGCGATCTGGGGAGAGACCCGCAATTGAGATAAAGTCGCGCTTACTCATGAGAAGCAGCACCAGGCGCCGCAGGGTCTCCAATATCGGCTATGTCAGGGGCAGGAGCCGGAGCGCGGACTTGGACTCCGTCAGTATACCACCAGGAGTGGCTGCCTCTGCGATCCGGCTTACCGATCCTATAATGGCCCAATGTATTGCGATACAATCGTCGCCATCGCGACCGCGCCAAGTCCCGCAGCACTGGGCATCGTTCGGCTCAGTGGACCGGACTCCCATCGCATCCTGCGTCGACTTTTCGACCAAGAGATCAACGACCGGGAAGTTTGCTTCGGGTATGTACGCGACCCTGACGATGGATCGGTCGTCGACGAGGCCATTGTGGTCGCTATGCAAGGGCCACATACCTACACCCGAGAGGACACTGCTGAAATCACTTGTCACGGTAACCCTATAGCCCTCGAGCGTGTGGTTTCACTCGCTCTAAGCGCTGGGGCGCGGGCAGCAAATCCTGGTGAATTCACACTGCGAGCATTCATGAACGGACGTATTGACCTCGCACAAGCCGAGTCAGTCCTCGAAGTGATCGGAGCTCAGTCAGATGTGAGCCTCCGCCATGCTGTGAGTGGGCTCCGTGGCCGTCTATCGAAGCCAATCGGCGAGGTACGCGATCTGCTCCTACACCTCCAGGCATACCTCACAGCATGTATCGATTTCCCAGAGGATGAAGTCGAGGTTCAGATCGAAATCAAGCCAGGACAAATCCTTGCCGAAGTCATCGGACGGATTGAGGAACTTCTGAAGCTAGCTGACGCAGGAATGGCCTATCGACATGGCGTAAGGGCTGCGATTGTCGGGCGGCCCAACGTAGGAAAGTCAAGCGTTCTCAATCGCCTTGTCGGGGAGGACCGAGCGATCGTAACCGACGTGCCTGGAACCACCCGCGATACCGTCGAAGAAATTATTAAAGTGGAGGGGATACCTTTTCGGCTCATCGACACAGCGGGTATGCACCCCACTAATGATCACGTGGAGAATCTCGGGATAGAACGAAGCCGTTTGGCCATCGACCAGGCTGACCTCGTTATAACAGTGATCGATTCCAGCAACGTGCTGACCCACGAGGACCACCGAATTGCCTCGCTTCAGGACAAGAGGCCCTCTATCCTAGTAGCGAACAAGTCAGACCTCCCCTTAGTTGCCGATCTCTCATCCCTCGGGAGCAACCCAGTATTGTGCTCCGCATCGACAGGAGACGGGATAGATAAGCTACATGCCGCAATGGTCCGGGCCACCCTCGGCGGGAAAGTGGTCTCTCCCGATGATGTAGTGGTGACCAATGTCCGCCACAAGGACGCCTTGGAACGAGCCTTATCCAGCGTGCGGGCCGCAGGCGAAGCGATCACCAACGGAACTCCCGCGGATTTCGTCACGATCGACTTAGGGGCAGCCTTGTCAGCTCTCGGTGAAATCACTGGTGAAGACGCTAGCGAAGACCTCCTTGACCGCATCTTTAGCCAGTTCTGTATAGGTAAATAACGGGGAGCGAAACGCCCAAAGCTGGCACGTTAAAAAAAGATGATCGCTATCGCCTCGATTAAGCCGGCTGATATAATCAGGGTCGACACCGTCCAAAGATCTGGCTGTCGGCCAGACCTCCGCGTTCCCGGATAGCTCAGTGGTAGAGCGGTCGGCTGTTAACCGATTGGTCGCAGGTTCGAATCCTGCTCCGGGAGCCAAATTGAAGGCCAGCGAAAGCCCCGATACTCGTGCAGCGGCGCTTAACCTTTCATCTCCGCAACTTCGTTCCAATAAGTTTGCCAACTCGGCCAGGCATCAGGCAGCAGTCCCGTAGGAGCGCTTCCTCGTGCGATACCTTGCCCGGAGGCTGGTCGGGTCAGCGCATCGACACCGTACCAGCGATGCAAGCGACGTCTCAAGAAGTACCAAGAGTCGTCTCGCCGCTCGTATGTGTCCCAATACTGAATCATCCCTACCATCCACTCACCAGGGCGCTCGATCTCGTCACGACAGTAGACCACCCCATGTGCATGATCAGCGTCATCAAAATCGATAATGTGGTTGCCCACGAAATGGATGCTGCTCTTAAATTTGCTGAAGGCCTCGACGAACCATCCACGCAGCGCAGCGCGCCCCCGCTTATCTCGACCAACCTGAACATCTCCTACGAAGAGCGCCACAAGATCGTCGATGTTTCTCGTGTCCAATGCTAGACCGTAACGATGAGGCAACTGGCGTATCTGTTCGTATGCTTCCAGGCGTTCCAGCCTGGTCGCCATATCGGAATTCTGGGACGCTTTAGGCATGACTTCCTCCGGTGGTGTGCCCGTATGATGCTCCTCTATTTCGCGTAAGTTGGCACCTCAGGTACCCCAGAAAGGAAAGCGGCCATCCACCCCCCATCGACAGGGAGTGTGTGCCCGGTCACATAGCTAGCAAGGTCTGACGCAAGGAAAAGCGCCGCCTTGCCAATCTCATCCGTCGTTCCTCTCCGTTTTGCTGGAATCAGTCCTTGGCGAGTCCGTTCTATACTCTCCGAAGTCTCAGGGATTCTCGGCGTCGCGATGCTCCCCGGTGCTATTGCGTTCACCCGAATGTCGTGTGGTGCCCATTCAACGGCCATCGTGCGGACCAAGTTCATCAGCCCAGCCTTGGCGGCTCCATAAGAAGCATGATTAGGGGCCGACTGGATGCCACTCACAGACGCTATACAAACCATAGCGCCCGGCTTGCCACGCTTAATTAGTGATCCCGCAACCGCTCGGGCGGCCAGAAAGAAGTAACGCAGGTTTCTTCGATGGTCTAGCTCCCATTGATCTGGCGTCATATCGAGAATTGGATTCCAAGACGCCTGACCAACGATAGTCACTAGCACGTCCAAGCCGCCGAGGGCCTTTTCTGCTTGCTCGACGATTGTCTCCACCTGGTCGTCATCTAGAATGTCACCTTCAATTGCCGCGTGTCGCTGGCCAATTGCTCTGACTGCGTCGGCCACACCTTCAGCCCGTTCCTTTACGATATCGGCGATGGCCACGCCGCAACCCGCTCGGGCCAGGAACTTAGCACTGCTCTCACCCATGCCCTGGCCTCCGCCCACCACCAATGCTGATTTTCCCTCAAGTCCCAAAAGTGAAGTGTCCATCCGTAATTCCTCCTTGGCACAAAGCCTGCCGCACAAATGAAGCAGCGAGAGTCCGCGACGCCTATCGTTGATTAAACCGCAGTTAGAATCCAGTGTCGTGGAAATTGAGAGACCACACACCTGAGAAATCTTCTTCCCTAATTAAGCTTTGCGGTGGGAACGAAAACCCGGTGCGCCGTTACGCTAACAGTGAATTCTGGTGGACCTGGGGGGATTCGAACCACCGACCTCCTCAATGCCATTGAGGCGCGCTCCCAACTGCGCCACAGGCCCCAGATAACAGAGGGCAATATAGCAAGTCATAGTGCCTAATCGCAATAAGTACCCCGAAAAGTAGGCGGGACCATAAACTGAACACCCTTATTGACATGAGTGTGGCTCATGCCAAAATAGCGCGGCCGACGACTCGCAAAGCAGGGCTACCAAGACTAATGCTTCTACAAGGGAAAATTGCAATTGTCAGTGGGGTAGGCCCAGGTTTGGGCCGTGCCGTGTCCATCGCACTTGCCGAACAAGGCGCCGACGTTGTCCTCGCAGCCCGGACTGAATCGCGTCTTGATGAGGTTGCAGCCGAGGTTCGTAACCTCGGCCAGCGCGCCTTAACCGTACCAACAGACATGACCAATGCCGACGAGGCCAGGAATCTTATCGAGAGGGCCGTCAGTGAATTTGGCAAAGTCGATGTACTTATCAACAACGCAGCGAAGAACGAGCCCTTCACCACAGTCGTCGACTCCTCGCCCGAAGAGTGGCGCGCTTGTTTAGACGACAACGTCATGGGCCACATGCAGACATGCAAATACGTGGCGCCTCATATGATCAAACAACGGTCGGGTTCGATCATCAACATATCTTCGATGTCGATGCGCAAGGGCGTCAGTACACGCAGCGCATACAGCGCGGCGAAGGCAGCGATCGCGGTCATGACTCAAAGCCTCGCCGATGAGCTAGGACCCCACCAGATTCGGGTTAACTGTGTTGTTCCGGGCCATATCTGGGGCGACGCGCTAGAAGGATACTATCGTAGGCGTGCAAAAGAGCTCAATGTCACATACGAGGAGGTCTACCAAGGCTTCGCGGACCAAGTTGCGCTTCGCAGAATTGCCCGTGACACGGAGATCTCCGCTGCTATTCTCTTCTTCGCTTCTGATATGGCGAGTGCCGTTACCGGCCAATCCTTGGATGTGAACTGCGGGCTCTACTACCACTAGGCACTGAGCTAGTTACTAGCAAATGACTCTTCCGGCATCTTCTGACCCTGTCATTCAAGCGCTGATTGATCGCAGTGCCATCCGAGATGTCATCATGCGCTACGCTCTATCAGTCGACTCCCAAAACTTCGAACGAATGCGCACCTGTTTCACTCCAGATGCCCATGCCGAGTACAGCAACTGGTTTGACGGCCGCGGAGTGGACAAAATTATCGAGTTTGTGATGGGGGTCAAGCGATTCGATGCCACACAGCATTTTTTTGGGCAATCCCTAATTAACTTGCTCCGTGACGAGGCCGAAGCCGAAACCTACTCCAACAACCACCATTTCTATAGCAGCGACGACGGCACTAGGTACGCCCTAACACAGGGTAATTTATACGAGGAGCGCTTCGTACGCTGGAAAGGTACCTGGCGGATCGCAGACCTTAAGTTGACGGTTCTATGGTCGCGCGAAGAAGTTGCACCAGCGCCGCCTGACCAAAATTAACGAACCATGGAATTCAAGTGGGACAGCAACGACCTGACCTTCCGACAGGAAGTTAACAACTTCTGCGAAGAGAACATTCCCCGCTGGTTCCGCGGCCACTTCGCTTCCAGCGACGATGATGAGAAATCTTTCGCCAAACAATTCTGTAAGAAGCTAGGCGAAAAGGGATGGCTCGCGATGGCCTGGCCTAAAGAGTATGGTGGCGCTGATGCTTCCGTTTGGACGCAGATGCAGCTCGCAGTTAGAGGGCTGGGCCTACCCCGGTGAGCAGACCTGCTGGCTACTAACTAACTAACTGGGGACCACTCTTGCCTGATGTCGTCAAACCCTCAGGCCGGAAGAGCAATTCTGCGCGAGGGCCTCTAAGGGAAGCTTCAGGAAAAGTGTTTTCGGGCAGTGCCACGCTGCTATAATCGCGCCAGCTTGAAGGGAGCCTCGATGGACTACCAACGTTATGCAGACGAATATCACCTCCTAGTCGAGATCAAAGACCGCGTTGCCGTGGTGACCATGAATCGGCCCGATAAGCGCAACGCAGTCAATGCATCCCTGCATCGCGGACTTGAGACCATTTGGCGAGACCTCGGTACCGATCCCGAAGTTGGCGCCATTGTCCTTACAGGAGCAGGGCCTGCCTTCTGCGCCGGTGGAGACATGAAGGATTTCGGTCCTAGCGGCGGAATGCTTATCCTCCGAGGAGCCAAGTGGCTCGTCCAGGCGATGGTCAACTGCGAAGCCCCTATCATTGCCGCAATCAACGGTCCCGCAGCCGGTCTCGGAGCTACTGTGGCACTCTTATGCGACACGACCTTTATGGCCGACACTGCTCGCATCGGTGATACCCACGTCAATATGGGTCTTGTAGCCGGTGATGGCGGCTGCGTGATCTGGCCACTACTAATCGGTCCCCATCGAGCCAAGGAATATCTAATGAGCGGCAAGTATGTCACGGGTCCCGACGCCGAAAGGATCGGCCTCGTCAACCATTGCGTACCAGCCGACAAGCTCCTGGACGAGGCAATGGCATACGCCACTGAGTTAGCCAACGGTGCGACCGCGGCGGTGCGGTGGACGAAGATGAGCATCAACCGCCTCATCTGGCAGAACCTAAACCTTGTTCTTGAAATGAGCCTAGCTGTTGAGGGCCTTACCTCCGGCAGCCCAGACCAACGTGAGGCGATCACCGCCTTCCGGGAAAAACGCCAGCCTAAGTTCGGACAGTCGAGCTAAGAGAGCGCCATGTTCTGCTGTGGCCCCGGCTGTCTTTTCGCACCTATACTCGCGTCTGCCAAGATGGTGATTAAACTCCCTTTACGTATCATTAGGGCTCTCCTCAAGATCGGCGGCTAGACTCATGCTCCAGTGCAAGTGGACAGATGATGGCTTAGAACTGGTGGACGTCGATCCAGGGCCACTCGAACCGCATCAAATCCGGCTGCGAGTCGCAGCATCTGGCATCTGTGGTTCTGATCTCCATTCTTTTCGTCACGAACTGCCGGCTAGGCCTGGGGATACACCAGGACACGAAGTAGTTGGAACCATCATCGAAGGCCCAGCCGACCTTGCCGACGTACTCTATGCGATAGAGCCTAAGACCAGATGCGGCGTCTGCGAACTTTGCCTAAGTGGCAAGCGCCACCTCTGTAATGATGGCGTTCTTATCGGCACAAGAATTCCGGGTGGAATGAGCGAGTTCATCGACGTTCCCACCTACACAGTTCATCCTGTCGACTCTGCCGTGGAACCCCTCATAGCCTCCCTAGCCGAACCGCTTGCCGTATGCACTCGGGGACTCCGCTTGTCGCGGCTTGAACTCAATAGCCGCGTCCTAGTTGTCGGCGCAGGAACCATAGGGCTGTTGACAGCGCTTTTGGCACGAGATCGTTGCAGAACAGTCGCGATCAGCGCCCGCCTCGAGCACCTGAATTAGGCCGCTTATGCTCTTGGGATCGAGGCAGTCAGCGAGTCCGATGTGATCGCCTGGTCACGCGAGAACGAACCTGACGTAGTTATAGAAACAGTGGGCGGCGGAGCTAATACGCTAGACCAAGCGGTCCAAGCAGTACGCAAGTCCGGGCGTATCATCGTGCTCGGAGTGTTCACAGGAGACGTGAAGTTCAGCGGGCTGCTACTGGTAACTAAAGAGTTAACCGTACTAGGATCAATGATCTACGGAGCGAGTCAACGTGGCTCGGATTTCGGGACCGCCGTATCACTTCTATCCCGCCATCGGACTGACTTGAAGCATCTTCTGACGCACCAGTACCCCCTTGCCTCTATCAACGAAGCTTTCACCGCCGCCCTCGATAAGTCGACTGGAGCTATAAAGGTCACCCTCCTCGTAGACTAGAGGACCCCTTTGACCCGAGCCCTGTTGACACGCCATTTCACTCCGCGCAAGATTGCGCCGGAGGTTCTTTATGTCTGCCTACGGCGTAGTCGATTCGGACGGGCACGTTCTCGAGCCCGAGACAATGTGGCCCAAGTACTTGGAAGAACGCTACCACGAGATGGCACCACGTTTGGTCCGAGACTCTCAGGGTCGGCTCCGGGGCATGCTCGAAGGCCGCATGCAGCCATATATCCCACGTGATCCAAATCCCGACTCCCCACGCCGTAGGGAAGGCGGCAGCGACCCCAAGGCCCGGTTGGAGGACATGGACACCGAGGGTATGGACGTCTCTGTGATGTTCCCAACGACTGGGCTTCACTTCGGCGCTATACAGAACCTGGACGTTAACGTCGCTCTGTGCCGTGCCTACAACGACTGGCTTCATGACTTTTCTCGTGCTGACAAAAAGCGGCTGGTAAGTATTGCAGTTGTTCCCCAATCCGACGTATTCGAAGCGATGAAAGAGACACAGCGAGCCGTCAAAGAACTAGGGGCCAAGGGCGTCATGTGGCGACCGAATCCGATCGGTGGGCGCAACCTGCACGAGCCCTACTTCGACCCAATGTGGTCGTTGCTAGAGGAACTGGACATCCCCGTCTGCCTACACGAAGGAACCACCCAAAACATTCCCCAGTCTGGCCTAGACCGTTACGACAACTTCCTTTTCCGCCACGTCGTCTCTCACCCCCACGAACAGCAAATGGGCGTGCTCAACTTCATCTGTGGCGGTGTGCTCGATCGTCACCCAAAGCTCCGGGTCGCCTCCCTCGAATCTGGTTGTGGTTGGATCGCGCATTGGCTCGAGCGGATCAACCACCATCTCGAATACTGGGGTTATGCGAGTTCACCAATAACGTTGAAGGCAGATGAGTACTGGGCACGGCAATGTTTCATTTCAGCCGACCCTGACGAAGCAATCATCCCCGGTATCATCCAGGCAATGGGTGACGACACATTGATCTTCGCGTCCGATTATCCCCACCCCGATGGCATCTTCCCCGGCGTCGTGAAGGAACTTTCGGAGAGAACCGACCTTTCCGAGACATCCAAGGCGAAGATTCTGGGAGAGAACGCCGTCCGATGTTACGGACTCAACTGATTACGTCAAACTACTATCTTCGGCGGGAGGAAACACCCGATGGGTCCTAAGCCACCGCTTTCAAAGGAAGCTATAACAGAGCTGGCCCAGCTCATGGGGCTACGCGCAGAAGCCGAAGACCTGGACCGCTTGGGGGCCGAACTAAGCTCGGTCGCACGCAACATGACGAGACTAGACGCGCTCGACCTTGACGGTGTCGAACCTTCGCTTGTGCATTTCCTTCCTCCAAACAGGACCCGATGACTGATCTCTGTGACCTGAGCCTCTCGTCAGTGTCTGGTGCGATCAGGAAACGAAGAGTCTCCTCCGTTGAGGTCATGGAGTCCTGTCTCGCCCGCATCGCTCGAGACGAGCCTAAGCTGAACGCGTTCATCACAGTCCTAGCTGACAAAGCAATGGACGAAGCAAAAAAAAAGGACATCCATTTAAAAAGGACTAGCGTCGGACCCCTTCACGGAATACCCATTTCGCTCAAGGACCTCTATGACGTTTCCGGTGTTAGGACGACGGGAGGAACAAAGTTTTTTGCTAACAACGTCCCCACTGATGACTCCGCCGTTGCCGAACGGCTTCGTTCCGCGGGCGCGATCATCGTGGGCAAAGCCAACATGACAGAATTCGCCCTCGGAGGAATCCGATCCGAGTACGGCCCCGCGGTCAACCCTTGGGACTACGAACGAACACCCCGTGGCTCAAGCAGCGGCTCTGGGGTGGCAGTGTCATCAGGCATGATCTTCGGTTCAATGGGGAGCGATACGGGGGGCTCAATCAGAATCCCAGCCTCATTCTGCGGAGTCGTGGGTCTGAAACCCACATACGGTCGAATCAGTCGCCGTGGCATGATGCCACTTTCTTGGTCTTTAGACCACGCCGGGCCGCTCACAAGAACCGTTCGGGACGCCGCCATGATGCTACAAGCAGTGGCAGGTCACGACGTCAAAGACCCCTCGTCTGCCCTAGCAAAGGTACCTTCTTTCACCAGAGGTTTGAGGCGACTCCTAGATGGCATGAGGATCGGTGTCCCCGAGCGTTACTTCTTTGACCACGTCGAGCCCGAGGTTGCAAAGGCAATCGACGAGGCTCGAAGAATACTGCATAGACTAGGTGCTCGCTTCACAAAGGTAGAAATTCCCCACGCCGACGAAGGCGGCACGGCACAAATGGTCACTATGCTCTGCGAGAGCGCAGCGGTGAATCGCCAGTTCCTTACGAAAAGTCCGGATGACTTCACCACCCCAGTCCGCACAATGTTCGAACAAGGATCGTTGACCTCCGCTGTCTCTTACCTGAAGGCGCAGCAGGTCCGAACCGTGATCAAAGAGGAGTATCTTGCGGCCTTGGCAGAAGTGGACGCGTTACTCTATCCGACCTCGCCCATGGTGCCATTCAAACCTTCAGAGTCACCGTCATCGATCGAAGACATTCCCTCCGTAGGACGTTGCACACTCGCCCTGAACCTCGCCGGCCTGCCTGGACTCTCCGTCCCCTGCGGATTTACGAAGAACGGCTTGCCCATCGCGATGCAGATCGTCGGTCGCCACTTTGATGAGGCCAGACTCCTTAGAATCGGTCACGCCTACGAACAAGCCACGGACTGGCATACACGACGTCCATGTGCCACTCGATAGGCCAAATAGGACCGCATCGGATTAAGAAAGACTGCGCAAAAGCAAAGGGCCCCGACCGGGGCCCTTTGGATCTAACGAACAGAAAAGTCGACTGCTCTTAATCCTCTTCCAGGCCGTAAAGCTCCTTCGCGTTGCCGCAAGTAATAGCGTACTTCTCGTCATCCGGCACACCGTCAAACATCTCGTTAATGACCTTGCGACTGTACGGCCAATCGTTTCCGTGATGCGGGTAATCATTGGACCACATGATGTTGCCAACTCCGATGTCCTCACGGTTCTTCACGGCGAATCGATCGATAATAAACGTAACGAGCCAATTCCGCCGGAAATAATCGCTAGGCAGCATTTTAAGATTGCACCCACTCATAGCCCGGTTCCGCCAGTAGCGGTCGTCCCACCACGCTAGGACGGCCGGGATCCAGCCGGCCTGCACTTCAACGCCAATCATCTTCAATTCAGGGTAACGATCGAAGATTCCGGCGTGAATGATATCGGACATCGCTTGCGGGAAAGAACCGAATGGCATGCCGCCGAGCATCGTATTTAGATTCTCGGACGCGGCCGCGGCGCCTAAAGCCGCCTCCTTAGCGTTGCGTTGCTTCCCGCCGATGTTGATGTGGATGTGCACAGGCATCTGGAGATCTTCGGCCTCAACCCAGAATTTCTCATCTTCCTCACCCATCTCAGGATTACCACTCGGCCAGTGAGTCAAAATCACACCACGGTAACCGGTTTTTTTGGCCCGTTTGAGCTCGCTCAGGCTTGTCTCAATGCCCAGATTCGGCAACTGGAACATGGGGATGAGGCGGTGATGATCTGCTCCCGAAAACTCGTTCAGGATCCAATCGTTGTAGGCATCAACGCCTGCTTTATGGAATTCCTCATCGTCGGAGCCCGTGAAGTACATCATGGTGCGTTGTGACGGGTAAAGGACCTCGGCGTCCACGCCATCAAAGAGCATCTCCTCTACACGAGCCTTACCGTCCCAGCACCCCTTGTTGATGGTCTCGTAGGTCGAGCCATACCAATGCATCTCTTCGTACCGCTGGCCCGCAGTCGTGACCATACCAA
The DNA here is from genome assembly GCA_964619905.1 of uncultured Dehalococcoidia bacterium. GTDB lineage: Bacteria > Chloroflexota > Dehalococcoidia > SHYB01 > SHYB01 > DAOUKH01. Next base: position 4,051 of record CAZUGG010000003.1, on the reverse strand, counting down.
TGGCCGCCGGTGGCACGTCCGGGAAAAACTGCCACGCGTCGCCACCCTTTGGGTCCTTGACCACGCGAGGTGCTCTGTCTTGAAACTTTTTGGGCAAATAACGTTCCCACATATCGGGAGGCTCGATGGTATGTCCGTCCGAGTTGATTACCTTGTATTTCATGACTTCCTTCCTGAACGAATGCCAGGGTTTCGCCCTGGCTCTAACGACAGTGCGCTGAGCATAGCATACGTAGGGGTTCTCAGGTTTGACGCTGTTTCGAATCCATTGCTACACTCACAAACGACCCCTCCAAGAGGAGCCCTCATGCAATTCGCATTCTCTCCCGAAGACGAAGCCTTCCGACAGGAGGTTCGCGACTTTTACGAGCAGGAACTCCCCGCAGACTGGTACGGCGGGTACGACGAACGCGACTCCATGCATGAGTACATCAGAAGTGTACGGAAGAAGTTAGCCGACAAACAATGGCTAACTATGGCGTGGCCCAAAGAATATGGCGGGCAGGATGCTCCGATTACACAGCAGCTAATCTTTGCTGAAGAAAGCGCCTACTATCGTTTCAACGCACGCGACCAAGGAGTAGGCTTTTTGGGCCCAGCGATATGGATGCATGGGACCGAGGAGCAGAAAGAGCGCTTCCTCGGTCCCATTTCAAGCGCCGATGTTGCGTTTCACCAAGGCTTCTCCGAACCCGACGCTGGTTCAGATCTAGCCGGACTCCAAACGCGAGCTTACCGAGATGGCGACGACTACGTGATCAATGGGCAAAAGATTTGGGGCGGCCACCTTCACGTCGCCGACTACAGCTTTCTTCTCGCCCGTACCGACCCAGAGGCTCCAAAACACAAGGGGATCAGCTTCTTCGTGATTCCTGCAGATACACCAGGCATCCGGTACGAGGAATTCGGGAACTTGTCGGGGGGAACGCAGAACCTCGTGTATTACGACGATTGCCGCGTCAACGCCCGCGAGTGCCTCATCGGCGAAGAGAACCAGGGCTGGTATATTGCTACAACAGTTCTCAATCACGAGCGAACCGTCGTCGAACACGCACCAAACGCCAAACGCCAGATTCAGGACTTGGTCAAGGTCTGGCACGACCTAGGCTGGAACGCTGACGACCCCATCAAGGCCAACGTACGTCACCGTCTGGCCCAAATAGCCATTGAGGCTGAGGTCTGCCTAATGCTAGCCTACCGGATTGGCTGGCTACAAAGCACCGGTCAACACCCATCATATGAGGCCTCCCAGGTCAAAATATTCGGAAGCGAAATGACCCAGCGCATGGCGCACATCGCAGGTGCTCTATTAGGACTTTACGGCCAGATTGAACGCCACACTGACAAGCGTGAATATGTATTCGCTGACGGCCGTGTCGAACACCTCATACGAATGCAACTAATGTACAGCCTCATCGGTGGTGCCAACGAGATTCAACGAAACGTGATCGCAGGACGAGGTCTAGGGCTACCCCGAAGTTAAGCCCAGCGCAGCAGTGCCTCAGCCACGCCCTTGGGACTGCTGATCATCGCGTCATGCTCAGCAACGATCTCTGTCCAGTCGTGCTCAGGAATTCCGAGCTTCGTGGCAAACTGGCGCTGCCATACTGGTGGCATAGACCGATCCCGGCCGAGTATCACCCAAGACATTGGCTTCAGTCCCGAGAAGCCCTTCCGTGTGATCTTTTCCATAGCCGGCATGGTCCGCTCGACTTCGAATTCCTTCTCGAGCTGATTAATCAACCATTCGGCACGCTTGCGGCCCAACCGAACGCTTGACCGTTCGATGTTCCATTCGGACTTAAACCGTTCCCTAGGCGAGCCGGCCTGGATTCGTTGACCCGGCTCAATCTTCCCCATCTTCGCGAGAAGATCCCGGAGACTGTCTCCCTCGTCCGGTACGGCACAGGCCATAAAAACGACTCTTTTGAAGCGCGCCGGAATCTCTTTGACAATGTAGGGGATCGTGAGGCCGGCGAAGGAATGGCCCACAATTACGATGTTGCTCAAGCCCGCTTCTTCTATATCAGCAACTGCCGACCTCGCATAACCGGCAAGGGTCATCTCGTTATCGGGCTCGTTTTTCTTGGCCCCCCAACCCGGCATGTCCAACGCGACTAGCTTGCCAAGGTTGGCGTTCTCAGAGCGATTCATCTCTTCAATTGTCGGCTCCCAACACCAGCCCCCTCGGCCACCACCGTGAATGAAAACAAAGTCGGTTCGCATCGGGAAACAGTGTAGCAGCGGGCGTTTCACGCTCACAACGCACCCACTAGGACCTAGCACCAGCTAGAAAGAAGCGGGTTAGGCTTCTGCTACTTCGACCGAATAGTCAGTCTTCATTGGCGCTGGCTTGTAACGGCCTGTCTCACCAGGCAAACGAACAGGGCCATGCTCGCGGGATGGCAAAAGCACTGTGACCTGACCCGTCGTCGTGACCTCACCACGTTGATTCTCGATCCATGCATCAATTTCGACATAGTGATCTGGGCCATCGACATGTTTCCCAGTTACCTTGCCATTCACCCACGACGTATCCCCGTGGTAATTGAACTTCCGCGTCTCGTCATAGCTCTTCACGATCCATCCCTCATCACCAATCCAGTTGGAGATCAGATTGAGGAGCCATTGGGTACGGACACGACCGTAGTCATAAGCACGGGCCATGCCAACCTTCTTCGGTCGATCATTCTCCCAGTGCACTCGCTGGGCAGCATCCCACACACCGTAGGGATTTTTTGTATAGAAATTGGGTGTTTTGCGGCGGTTCAAATAGCCTGCACGAAGCGGCTTTACATTGAATTGCCCCATCCCTTGGCCCATGTGCCAGCAGATAATATCTGTAGTCGTGAGCGGTCCCCGGACGATCCCACTGAGATCCTCGCTGTCGGTTACGTCTTCCCAATGTCTGGGCTGGCCCCCCCTGAGCTGTTCCCGTTCGTAGACCTCGTCGATACGCGCTAAATACTCGTCGTCGTAGTCAAAGAGCGGCACCTCAAGATTCTTTCCTCTCTTTTCCGAAGCCTGTCGTTCCACGTGAAAGAAGTAATTGATGAGCGACGCAACGAGCTGACCACGTTGGTTGATGTACTCATTCGTGTGGTGAATGAAAACCGATCGTCCCCCACCAAAGTCACTGCGCTTTTCTTCGACCTTTGAGATGTAGAAGCGGCGCTCGATCCTATCTCCAGGGACCACGGGCTCGTAGAACTCCCATCGATTGCCAGCGTTGTAATTCGGTACGCCAGAGAGCGCACCTCGACCTGCATCCCGAACTTCCTTTGGGATCGGGGCGCTTTTGAAGACGCCCATTGTTTGCACATACGCGGGTGGAGCTGTCATCACTCCCCATCGAGTCGTCGCTGCATAAACGGGATCAGTGAACAAAGGGTTATCGTCGCCACAGGAGTAGATCGCGTATTGACGAATCGAATCTTCAGTCGCTTCGTAGTTGTAGGGGTCTTCGCGCCTCGCTAACACGCCAATACGATTTCGGTAGCGCTGTATACCTTCCTCCGTGATCTTTCCTGACATCTCCCCGCCGTTGGCCATATCTACCTCCTCGCGTACTGCCATCCAGAAAACGCCGCGCCTCGGGCATTATACGAATGAACAGGGGATTCCTGGGCTCATTCTGAAAGCGGTGCTTGGTTCATGTTTGCCAAGGCGTCGCCCGGTGGTATGGTTCGTTTTCGATCTGAGACGAAGCCCTAACTCACAGGAGTTCTCATGCCATCAAACGACGTTCTCGTCGAAATTCGCGATCGCATCGCTACCATGACAATGAACAGGCCCGACGTGCTCAACGCCGTCCATAAAGAAATGTTCGAGGAGATTAGGAGCATCGCCCTTGATCTCGATGCTGACCCGGAAGTTCGCTCAATCATCCTCACCGGGGCAGGACGCGGCTTCTGTTCAGGCGTGGACGTAAGCGGCCATGACTTCGGCTCAGTCGAGGACCGTACCCCCGCTGTTTACCCGTTCGAAGGGGGTCCCGGCGCTATCTATCACATCCGAAAGCCCACTATCGCAGCAATCGGCGGCCCTGCTG
>CAZUGG010000002.1:0-24817 GCA_964619905.1 uncultured Dehalococcoidia bacterium | reverse complement strand
ATAATTTAAGCATAAATATTATTGAAGATAACAAAGATCAGATTGATACTCCGGAGAAAGGCCCAGAAACCCGGACTTTCAACATCTTTGTTGGCGGCGAATATTACCAGGTCGATGTCGACCCTGGGATCAAGGGTTACGAGACCCGCAACGTTACAGGCCCAACTCAATTGGCTCAGCCGAGGAAGAATTCTAAGCCAAAGCCGTCGTCTTCGAAGACCTCCAACCCACCGAGAACCGAAGGAAGCTCTTCCAATGAAGCACACCTACCAGGCATCCTGGTCCGCTATCTAGTCGAGGTGGGAGCCAAGGTCGCTGCTGGAGACCATGTAGCCATCCTCGAGGCGATGAAGATGGAAAACGCAATCCCGACACCCGTCAGCGGGGTAGTCAGGAGCCTTGCCGCAGAAGCAGGGGACAAGGTGGCCAAAGGACAGATCTTGGCCGTCGTCGTCTAGGCACAAATTGGAATGCCTAGATATTGCCAGTCGGTACACTGCCAGACAATCAGGTGGCGGACAACTGCCATCCCGAGCGTGCATGCTACAGAGCTAGCCCCCAGCAGATCAAATGCAGTCGCTGGGACCGCCGGTTTGCTCTTTTGAGTTGATCACTGGTTCCTCAGCATTTCCAGGTTTGGTATTATGTCGCGGGCTCGCAGCCTTAGCATCGCGAGATATTAATCTCCTGGCAGATAGCCTGCCCCCGACACCCCACGACCTTCGAGAGGAGACCTTCATGGCCACAAAAGAGGAAGCTCTGTCCCAGTTCGGTAAGATCCTCGACGCCCAAGAGGAACGAATCAAGCGCATCAAAAACGATACAAGCTCTATCGACTACAACGCCACGAATCCGATCATTATCGGTATTCTGGGTGGGGACGGTATTGGTCCTTTCATCGCAGAAGAGGCTCAACGGGTTCTCGAGATTCTTCTGAATGACGAGGTTTCCAAAGGCAAGGTCGATTTCCGGGTACTTGAAGGCTTGACCATCGAGAACCGGGCCAAGCATCTAAAGGCTATCCCAGACGACGTCCTTGCCGCAATTCGCGAGTGCCACGTAACGCTAAAGGGCCCTACCACAACTCCCGAGAAGGGCGACGAGTGGCCCAACATTGAGAGCTGCAACGTAGCAATGCGGAAGGAACTGGATCTTTTTGCAAACGTCCGTCCTGTGAGAATCCCCAAGGAAGGAATCGACTGGACATTTTTCCGCGAGAACACAGAGGACGTTTACGCGGTAGGCAGCCAAGGCGTCGAGGTCGGCGACATCGCTGTCGACTTCAAGGTCTTAACCGAACCTGGCTCGAGACGCATCATCGAAGCGGCATTCGAACACGCGAAGAAGACCGGCAAGACGAATGTGACCGTTGTCACCAAGGCGAACGTCGTGAAAACTACCGATGGGCTCTTCCTCGAGACGGCTGGCGAAGTCGCGAAGAACTATCCAGACATCAACTGGGAGGGCTGGTACATCGATATCATGACAGCCAAGCTACTCGACACTAAACGTCGCAAGGACTTCCAAGTCCTTGTCATGCCTAACCTCTATGGCGACATCCTCACTGATGAAGCAGCCGAGATGCAGGGTGGAGTGGGCACCGCCGGTAGCGCAAACCTTGGTCGCAAATACTCCATGTTCGAGGCAATCCACGGCAGTGCGCCGCGAATGGTTCGAGAGGGCCGCGCTAAATACGCTGACCCCAGTTCCATGATCCGGGCCGGGGCCATGATGCTAGAGCATATCGGATTCGGCGAAATAGGTGCAAAGCTAGGCAAAGCCCTCGACATCTGTGGCCAGTTCGAGAAAAAAGTGGCCATCACCGGCCGCGACACCGGCGCAACTGGCAAGGAACTGGGTGACTATGTCGTTTCAACCGTCCAAGACTCATCACTCGATTCCCGCTGGGAAGGGTACGTTAAGGACTAACGGTTGCGATTCCATCTAACCTTGACCCTAATAACCCAAAGGAGACAACTTCCCACACAAGCGTAAGAAGGTAACAGTCGTCGGAGCCGGGAACGTCGGCGCCACTCTCGCCCAGCGGGTGGCCGAGCGCGGCTACGCAGACGTCGTAATGATCGATATCGTCGAAGGTATCCCCCAGGGCAAAGGCCTCGACATGCTCCAGTCCGGACCTGTCCTGAACTTCGACTCTAAAGTGATCGGGACGAATGGCTACGACGACTCCGTTGGATCAGATGTAGTAGTTATTACGGCTGGAGTCGCGAGGAAACCTGGAATGAGCCGCGATGACCTTTTGGCTACCAACCAGAAGATTGTGGGCGGAGTGACTGAGGAGATCGTCAAACGTTCTCCGGACACAAGCCTTGTCATCATTAGCATCCCCCTGGATGCGATGGCCCAATTGGCCTATCACGTCAGCGGCTTCCCGCGTGAGCGCGTCCTTGGGATGGCCGGCGTGCTGGACACCGCGCGTTTCCGGACTTTCCTAGCAGAAGAACTCGATGTGTCTGTCGAAGACGTACAAGCCTATGTACTGGGGGGCCATGGAGACACCATGGTTCCCCTAGTACGTTACACCACAGCTGGGGGTATCCCAGTCAGTGAACTCATTCCTAAGGGCCGCCTGGATGCAATTGTCCAAAGAACACGCGATGGTGGCGCCGAAATCGTCGGCCATTTAAAAACAGGTTCAGCTTTTTATGCTCCATCGGCTGCGGGCGCCCAGATGGTAGAGGCCATACTCCTCGACAAGAAGCGCATTCTCCCCTGCGCCGCGTACCTTGATGGCGAGTACGGTATCAAAGGCCTCTACGTGGGTGTTCCCGTAAAACTAGGGGCTCGGGGCGTAGAGCAAATCATCGAGATCAAACTGGCGCCCGACGAGCAGGCGGCACTCCAGCACTCGGCTGACGAAGTGAAGGATTTGGTCGAGACTATGAAGATCTAGAACCTGGCCATAACGGCCGCTGTGCAAGCCTCAGTCGAGAGCAGCCTAAGTGACCCTCTCGATGTAATCACTGGTTCTCGTATCAACCTTGATCGTGTCACCAGGGTTCAGGAACAACGGCACGTTCACTGAGAGCCCAGTCTCGAGCACGGCCTTCTTGGTGCCTCCGGTAGCTGTGTCGCCCTTGTAGCCAGGATCGGTGTCTTTGATCACAAGTTCTACGGAAGTTGGCAGTTGAGCAGAAACAGGTTCCTCACGGAAAACCAACATCTCGACTTCCAGGCCGTCAGTTAGGAAATTGGCTGCGTCACCGAGCGTTTCGCGCGCCATCAATTTTTCTTCATAGGTCTCTTGGTCCATGAAGTGATAGATATCACCATCGTTGTAAAGGTATTGAAAAGTGCGGCTATCAACGGACGCTTTAGGGACTCGTTCGTCGGTTCGGAAAACCTTCTCCTGTGTATATCCGGTCTTCAGGTCACGGATCTTTACTCGCATACGGGCCTCTGAATTGCCCTTCCCTGCCAAGAAGCGTGCATATTCGAGAACGGTGTGCAGATTCCCGTCCATCTCTAGAACCATTCCACGGGATAACTCAGACGTTGGAACCATCGTCGCCATCAGGGTCTCCTAGGGGGCGCATGGCATTCGTCGGCAAAGTCCCCCGCTACAGGAGAAAAGTGTAGCACAGCACAGCATCGACCAGACGTCTCTTTCGGCCAACAACGGCTTTACAGACTCGAAACAACCTAGGCTAACCGACTTAAGTTCCCTCGCTTGTCTTTATGACAAGCCATTTCACTATTCCCCACCACCCAGCCAATAAGACAGACGGCTGCAAGCCAACCGAGGTCACTTTAAGCCATTCCTTAATGAACCCATCGCGCACGTATAATGGCTTCCAAGACCGTACCCTCGACTCATTGAATGCAGGGACTCATGACCAAAGCGACTCAAAGCCTGCTACTCACTCTAGTCCTCGCGGGAGTCGTGTTTGTCCTTGTTAACACTTCTTTCCAGAATTTTCAGGTCGAGGGAACGAGTATGACTCCCAACATCCAGGATGGGCAGTTCATTTTGGTAAACAAAGCAGCCTATCGACGGGTCGATCTCGGACCAGTTTCTGATTGGCTACCTTTTCTCGACCGTGATGGCGACGGATATGTCGAGCCATTCGGAGAGCCTGAGCGGGGTCAAGTCGTAATCTTCGACCTAGAGAGTCAACCCGGCCGCAAGTTCATCAAGCGGGTCATCGGTCTCCCCGGGGAGACCATCGAAGTCCGTCCCGGTGGGATGATATTCGTCAATGGGGTACATCTCGACGAATCTTACCTCCCACGTCTCGGCAACAAACTTGTACAACCCCTAGTCGTCCCCCCCAACGAATATTTTGTCATGGGAGACGAGCGTGTTCGCAGCTTCGACTCTCGAGACTGGGGAACCCTGCCACGCGGGAACATCATCGGCAAGGCATGGTTCTCCTATTATCCGTTCGGGGAAGCCGGTCTCGTGGAGACTCGTGAACCCGAATTCTAGAAAAGGCTTGGACAGGCCAAGGCCTCATTCCCCTCTATCAGTTCGCGGTTCCTATCCTGAAAAACCCCGGCTCATACAGCCCCTGGTTCCGGAGACCTGCTTTGCCCATCAACTTTGACACTTTGGATCGCACGCTAAACCCCAAGACAGTCGCTGTAATGGGCGAACGCACCTCCCGCACTCACATGTTCCTTCCGGCCCTTAATCGGCTCAAAGGAAACCTGTACGCAGTCCAGCCAGATGCCGCAGAAGCTCAACGGATTTCGGACATGGGCTTCAACTGCGTATCGACGTTACATGACATCGATGAGTCCATTGACTACGTCATCGTCGCCCTCTCCCGGAAATACGCGGCTGAAGGTCTACGTGACTGTATCGACGCGGGCGTGGGCGGAGTATGCATGTACACCGCGGGATATGCAGAAACCGGTGAGCAAGAGGGCCTGGCAGCCCAAAAAGAAATAGCCGACATCGCCCGCGCCGGCTCCTTAGTCATGTTGGGCCCCAACTGTATGGGCTTGCACAACCCGGGTCGAGGAGTCTGTTACCTCCCCTTCCAACCAGTCTACGACGGCGGTTTCGTCGGCTTCGCGACCCAAAGCGGTTCGCACGGGAACGGCTTTTCGATTGCGGCACCCTACAACAGCCTTCCCATAAGCAAAATGGTCAGCTTTGGCAATGGTGTTGTCTTGGACAATGCCGACTATTTGGATTACTTCGGCCAAGACCCTCAAACCAAAGCCATCGTCATGTATGTAGAAAGCCTGAAGGACGGCCGCCGGTTTTTCGAAGTCCTTCGTGAGGTCGCCCCGAAGAAGCCCGTCGTCATCTGGAAGGGCGGGCAAACCGAAGACGGCCGCCGCGCCGCTGCTTCTCACACGGCGGCGCTGACAGAATCTATGTCCACATGGCGGGCCGCCGCTAAGCAATCGGGGGCCATACTAGTGAACTCGATCGAAGAAGCAATTGATGTTCTACAGATACTAATACACCTCCCTGAAATTGAAGGGTACGATTGCGGATTAATCGGAGGACAGGGAGGCCAATCCGTCGCCATCGCAGACGTTTTCGCCGCCAAAAGCCTTCGGGTACCACCTCTTTCAGAGGGGTCACAGGTGAGGATTAGTGAGTATTTCAAGCTAGTGGGAGCAAGTGCAGCCAACCCAATCGACTTAGGTTCGAACGTGATAGAAATGGACCGCACCCTTGACATTCTTGAAGAGGACCCCGGAATCAACCTGATCGGAATGCAGATAGTGATCCTATCTGACCAGAAACGACATTTGGAGATGCACAGGGCCCAGTTGGAGTCCCTCAAGCGCACCTTGCGTCGGGGAGTCAAACCCGTGATCGCCATTCCCAACTCAGTAACTCCCTACGAGCACGCCGAAATTCTCGGCGAGACTCAGCGTGAGCTCCAGGACTCCGGAATACCGTGCTTCCCTACATATGAACGGGCTGCAATGGCGATCCGAAGAGCAGTCGACTATCACCAATCCCGCAACGCCATATCGGTCAGATCCTAAGGACCGGTTGGCCCAGTTCTTTTTTCCACTACGGCAAATGTAATCCCCATAGAGAGTGCAAAATGGAGCATGGGAACTAAGACCCGCTGACCAACCAAACGACCCCGTTGGGACACATTGGTCAGACCGAGGAGGCAAGATGAGTCCTTACGCAAACTACAAGAAGGGCGCTATTGTCGGGGCCTACGAATACCCTCTACGTAGCGCTCCCGGAAAAACGGCAAACCAAGTCCAGGCCGAGTGCCTATTCGCAGCATTAGAGGACGCTGGCCTCACAATCGACGATGTAGACGGCCTCTGCTCGACACGCATCCCCGGGATGCAGCCAATAGCCTTTGCTGAGTACTTGGGCATAAGGCCTACATTCATGGACTCCACGGCAGTAGGGGGATCTAGCTTTGTGCTCTACATGCTCCATGCCATCGACGCCATTGCAGCCGGCCGGGCAAAGTGCGTCGCTATCGTTTATGGGAGCCTGCCCACCACCGAGAGTCGCAAGATCGGATCCCGAAGCGCGGCCTCGGGCGGAGGGGAACAGGCGATTACCGACAGCTTCGAAATTCCGTGGGGGGTTCCCCTAATTGGCACCTACGCCCTCAGCGCACAGCGACACATGTACGAGTACGGTACTAGACCCGAGGATCTCGCCGAAGTTGGCGTAACCATGCGGCGGCATGCCGGACTGAACCCACACGCAAAATACCGCGATCCAATCACCGTCGAGGACGTCATTAACTCGCGGCTAATTTGCGATCCGTTACATCTTCTCGACTGCTGCATTGTCAGCGACGGAGGAGGCGCCATCATCGTCGCCAGCCCAGAGGTGAGTGCGCGTTGCAAAACGAAGCCCATCTACGTAATGGGAGGAGCGGAAGCGCAACAAAACACCAGCGGCGGCTTCCGTGATTTTACTGTTTCAGCGGCGGCATGGTCAGCACCCGCGGCATTCAACCAAGCTGGAATCGCGCACAGAGACATCGACTTCTGCATGATTTACGACGCCTTCAGCATCAACGTGATCATGACGCTAGAGGATGCAGGGTTCTGCAAAAAGGGCGAAGGCGGAGCCTACGTAAGAAACGGCCGTATCGGTCTTGGTGGAGAGCTGCCGATCAATCCTGACGGAGGCGGGCTTTCATCCTGTCACCCCGGCATGCGCGGCATTTTCCTGCTCGTAGAAGCAACGCGGCAGTTACGTGGCGACTTCCATGGGACCGAGCGTCAGGTTCCAGACGCTAAAATCGCCATGGTGCACGGCATTGGCGGTTTTATGGGTACCCGCCATAGCGGGGTCACAACGATCCTAACCACCGAATAGAAAGGTCAGCCTTGCCCGATTATATTAAGCCTCTCCCCATCTTCGAACTCGAGACAAAAGCCTTCTGGGACGGTTGCAGAGAACACCACCTCGACTTCCAACGATGCGACGATTGCGGTAAGTTCGTCTTCTTCCCGAGGGCTATCTGCCCTCACTGCCACGGCTCGAATCTAACTTGGCGCAGGACAAACGGCAGGGGGAATGTGCACACCTTTTCAGTGATTCGCCAGAGTATGGCGCCGGGTTTCCGCGATGAAGTACCCTACGTCGTCGCAGTCATAGAGATTCCCGAAGCCGACGGTGTGCAGATCATGTCTAACCTGATCAATGTCGACCCGGATCTGATCTACATCGGAATGCAAGTCAAGGTCCGATTCGAGGATGTCACTCCAGAAGTAACCTTACCCAAGTTCGAACCAATTTAAGCTTCCGCAGACCATCTCACACCCCATCCCGCGCTTACTATTCAATTTGTTGGAGACACACGCGATACAGATGCTGTGGACTATCTGGGAATGAACGACGCCCGTGCTACCATACTCAGGACGTCCATTCCGGGCCGGTAGCTCAGCGGTAGAGCATCTGACTTTTAATCAGAGGGTCGTGGGTTCGAACCCCACCCGGCTCACCACAAATATTTGCGTGTCGGCTTTCACGTTGCCGGTCAGATGCCTTCAGCATCCACAGGGACAAAAGCTGACCGAGTGCATTCACCTCGCTCGTCCACTCCTTAGCCACCCTATTGCTAGATGGGCGGGCATGAGAAACCGTTAGAATCCATCCATGGCAAATTACAGCCACCTATTCTCGCCCATCACCCTCGGCAGCCTCGGCTTACGCAATCGCGTTTTCATGACAACCCATGGGCCTCGGTTATCCCAAAATCGTTACCTTGCCTATCTTGAGGTTCGGGCCCAGGGGGTCGGGCTCGTCGGCCTACCCGCAGGGTTTGGTGTCGGGGATGCCCCCACCGCGCCCGGCCGTTTCACTCGAGAGTACATGGGCGACTTTGACGCTCATGGCCCGAGTCCAACTTCTGATGAAGGCATCGCTTTCCACGACAACCGCGTTATCCCCTTGTTGCGCGCGCAAGCGGAGATGGTTCACCGCCAAGGAGCGCTGTGCGTTGGGCAACTCCACCATGCAGGCGCAAGCAATAGTAACGACAACCTCCAACCCGTCGTTTTTTTTTTTTTATTGATAGGGGGACAACGGAGATCTTTACCTCATGCCCTCGAACAACTAGAGATCGACACTATTTTGGAGACTTTTGCCCATGGAGCACGTCGGATCGAGACTGCAGGCTTGGACGGCGTGGAGGTCCACGCCGCTCACGGCTATTTGATACACCAGTTCCTATCGCCGATTTCTAATCAACGTACCGACAAATACGGCGGCTCAATAGACAGCAGATCAAGGTTCCTTTACGAGATCATCGATGCCATAAGATCGAGCACCGCACAGGGATTCCCGGTCGGCATTCGTCTCGGAGGACCTGACACCTCCAACAATGGCTTCTCCCTCACCGATTTGCAGCACGTCGCTGGCCTCCTTGAAAAATGGGGGGTGGCGTATATCAATTTATCCGCGGGAACCTATACGGGTCTTAAGCAAGGGCTAGGCCTCCCTTATGTTGGTTCCGCGTACGTGGACCCCGGACCCAACGTGGCCACAGCTCGAGCAATCAAATCAGCCGTCGACGTTCCCGTCATTGTCAGCGGCCGCATTAATTCCATCGAGCTTGCCGAAACAATCCTATCTAGCGGTGCCGCAGACATGGTTGGAATGGTCCGCGCCCTAATAGCGGATCCCAATCTCATATCAAAGGCCTCGAGCGGCAAGCCCGACCAAATCACGCCTTGCATCGGGATGAACGAGTGCCACTACCCAGGCCGCCAAACCATCTGCGCGGTCAACCCGTCAGCGGGACGAGAAGCCGAGATGCGGATCGAACCGGCCGCCGTACCTAAACGCGTGTTCGTTATCGGCGGCGGTCCCGCCGGGATTGAAGCTTCACTTGCCGCAGCAGCCCGAGGACATTTCGTTGTCTTGTACGAAAAATCCGCCGACCTCGGCGGGCTCATTAGAACATTGGGGAAGGACCCGGCACGGCCCGACCTCGCGCTCTACGTACAAAGACTCGTTTCTCGTCTCGAGCGATCCACCGTCGAACTACAGTTGGGTCAGCCATTCGACACGAAGCTAATTAAGGTACGAAGACCAGACTTTATGGTTATAGCGACAGGGGCTGAGCCTTATAGGCCTGATGTGCCTGGCGTCGACGACTCCCGAGTCATCACCGCCATCGAATTACTTGAGGACCCCTCAATACGAGGCGGCCGCGCTCTCGTAGTCGGCGGCCTGGACGACTACCTCGCTCCACTTACTACCGCGGACCTCTTAGCCTCAAGGGGAGCCCTCGTCGAGGTAATCTCCGAAAACTTTAGCATCGGCCAGGCCGGCGAACCCGCAACCCTCTATGCCCTAACCAACCGCCTTCTCGAAAAAAAGGTGACGCTTAGCCCACTTACCAGGCTGGTAGCGATAGACGAGGATGCAGTCCAGCTTTCCAACGTATTTACCGGCACGGTTCGCGTCACTGCTGGCTACAGCACCATCGTGCTCGCATGCGGGAGTCGTCCCAAAGTGCCATTCGCCACAAAGGTGGATGGGCTAGCCTCAGAGGTCCATGTTATCGGCGATAGCCTCGCGCCCAGACGACTGGTCAACGCGACGCTCGAAGGCGCCCGGGTCGGAAGATTAATTTAAGCAAACTGTACGGGCACTGACTCTAGGAGCATTCGCGTTTCTATCAGACTTCCCACCTATTGGGGGCTAAGGTTTCCACTGTCTGCTTGGCTACATTCTGGGGCGTCGTTGGCGGAAGCAGAATGGAAGGAACATCTATGCCAGCTTCAAACAAATTTTCGTATCCCTGACGGACTTCTTCGGGCGTGCCAGAGACCGAAAGCGCCTCGAGCATTTCCGCGCTAACACCATTACCAGCGCTTGATCGGTCCTCTTGCCAAAGTTCGCGAATTCGGTTCGCCTCTTCCACAAAGCCATACCGCACCACGAGATCGTAGTAAAACGTCCCGTATGCAGCAACGAAGAAACCAAGGTAATCTCTGCAGATCTGACGAGCCTCTTCGCCGTCCAAAGAAGCACAAGTAAGAATCCACGGTGCCAGTTCGACGTCCCCAACAGAACGCCCCGAGCGTGAGGCGCCCGTTGCCAACTGTTGCCGGAAGATTGGAATATACGCGGGAAAGAGATAGGCCGGCACCCAGCCATCTGCCATTTCGCCGGTAAGCTCCACGTTTTTGGGGCCGAGCGAACCGAAATAAATGGGAAGGTCTTCTCGCACCGGTTCAAACGCAAGTGCCATCCCTTTCACCTTGTAAAACTCCCCATCATAATCAAGACGATTGCCAGACAATACCTGCCTAATAATGTCAACGTACTCTCGTGTTCTTGCCAACGGCCTTTCGAATGGCACTCCATGCCATCTCTCCGTGAGCGTCTCACTACTGGCGCCAAGGCCAAGCAGGAACCGGCCACCAGAAATTTCGTCCAAAGTGGCTGCCGTCTGGGCCAGGAGGGCTGGGCTGCGGCTAAAAACGCTCATTACCGCCGTACCCAGACGGATGCTTGACGTATCGCATGCAACGCCACTTAAAACCGACACAGCATCGCGGCCCCAAGTTTCGCCCATCCACATCGTGTCATAGCCCAATTCTTCCGCGTATCCACCTGCTTCAAAAACGAAGTTGGAACTGGTATTAATGGACCTCGAGACCGCCGTAATCAACACACCAATTCGTGGTCTCATATGAGATGGCTCCGCCTACGAAGAAAGATTGGGCTTGAGTGTATCAGTCAGGACGATAGCCCCGTCATGGACTTCAACATTGCCATGGCAACTAGGCGCAATTCAGCTCAGATGACCCACTCTAGACACAGGCGAGCTATGGTATGATGTTCCCAATTCTAGGATCGGCCTCAGTGTCGTTTCGTGATTAGATTGCACTGGGTCCCGACAACCTGATGTAATCACGGGCTCTGAATGAAGAAATAGGACAATCGACAGGCCCCATTAGACTAAGGGCCTGCCACCTTTCCGATAGTCCTGAATTTAGGCTGATGCCACCGCACGAATGACGCGAGAACGAATGGCACGCTAACCTTACGCCACTCATAAGTTTGCGCCTAGCATCCTCCATCGACTAAAAAAGCCGAAAGCCCATTTCCACTTCAACGTTGCACCCTAGCCCCTCCAAGGTTCTCCTCGTAGAACCTCCTAATAGCCTTGTCGTCGGCTTCAACTCAACTGTTCTCCCCGAGCCCTTAGGCCTCGAGTACTTGGCGGGCGCAATCCAGGACCTGGCTGACGTGCAAATCTATGACATGCGGATCGACCCTACGCCCCTTGCAGATGTGCTTCGCAAATTCAAGCCAGACATGGTCGGCTTGCGACAGAATTACATGGTTGACGCAGATTCAGTGAAGCAGGTGGCTCGCGAAGTTAAGGAAGTTGCCCCAGATATCCCTGTAATAGTGGGTGGCCATCACGTTAGTCTCTGCCCGGAGGACGCATACTGCGACCATGTAGACGCAATCGTAGTGGGCGAGGGGGAATGGACGTTCCGCAAACTTGTCGAGCAACTGAAGAAGGACTCCCGGCTAGACATCGACAACGTGATCCACCGAACTCGTTCAGGCAACTTCGACACCTCAAATGTACGTAAAGTCGCCAAAAGTGCGCTGAAGGTGTTCGACTCCCCTGCCATGAACGAGCGACCTTCCCCAGCTAGACATCTGGTTGACCACTACCGTCCGGATTACTACTTCCTCTATCACGAACGTCCCTATTCCATAGAAATGGCCCGGGGCTGCATATACCGTTGTAACTTCTGCTCGGTTCATGAATTCTTTAATGGCACATTCCAGGTTCAAGGGAACGACCGAACCCTTGCAGAGCTTGAAGCCCTGCCCCGAAACTCGTGGGTCGCCTGTGTAGACGACCTAGCTATCCAGGAGACTCCTGGTGCTCACAGAGCCAAGCCAGGAGAGTTGGATCCGATGGAACGTCTCGCTGACCAAATCATCGAAATGAATTTGGGCCACCGATATTGGATGCAAGTGCGTGCAGACAACGTGGTACGGAATCCACGGAAGTTCGAGAAGTGGGCCGAGGCCGGACTCGACACAACGTTGGTCGGCCTTGAGTCGTTTGATCAAGCCGACCTGAACTCAGTAAGTAAAGGGACAAAATCGAACGACAACCAGAAAGCCATCGAAATTCTCCACTCATTCGGTGTTCGTATCTGGGGAGCAGTTCTGGTATTCCAGGATTGGACTGAAGCCAACTTCTCGAATCTCAAGCAAAAGGTCCACGAATACGAGATCGAATTTCCTCAGTTCACCATCCTTACACCTCTCCCAGGGACCGGTCAGTGGGATGCAACTGAGCACAAGTTACTGACCAAAACCCACCAGTTCTTCGATTTCCTTCACAGTGTGTTACCTACGCGTCTAAGTCCTCAACGGTTCTATGAAGAGTACTGTGAGTTGTGGCGAACCGTCGGAGGTGGAGGCGTTGGTCGCGCGAAGAACATGCTCAGAGAAATCTCGACTTCCAAGCGAAGCGTATCTCGCTTCCTTGGCCAATACGGAACTCTGTCTTCCCTTCCAACCTACCGTACAGGTATCCAACTATTGGAACAGGGGATGGCAGCTTCGCGACCTTGACGCAGGTCTTCTCGTTCGAGCTCGAGGCTAAGCCCGAATTCGGTTACCGGTGAAAAAAGTAGCCGACTAACCTTCCAAGCAAAGTCGAAACGAAAGAGACCTTGGTATTTCGCTTAGCCGTTCCGGCGCGCGCTGGATTGTGCTCGTGGAACGTCCACCGTACTAGATCAACCCACTGGTCGCATTCGATGCAATAGCGGCCGGTGGAGCCCTCCGTTGGCCTTGATTGGTTCCCGCTCGTCATCACGATGCTTCCTGAGAACCCCGTCGGGGAACTTAGTCAGCTTCTTCCGTCGATCAAGGCCAACGCGTTGTCGCTAATGATTTTCGTTTTCTGCTCAGTAGAAAGACCACTTTGATCGAGGAAGGTCGTCAACGCCCCAGGGAAAATTCCGTCAGAATGCGGGTAGTCACTCGCCCAGACGATGTGATCAGCGCCGATCTGTTCCGCGGCGAACGCCATGTACTTCTCCTCAGGATCGGAGCTGAAAAACATTCTTCCTTCGGAAAGATACTCGCTTGGAAGGTTCTTCAAATGCGCTTTCATCCCAGGTCTGTACATGAACTGCTCGTACTGCTCATCGAGCCTCCACAAGAGCCACGGGACCCAACCTACTTGGCCCTCCATAAACCCTACGCGCAACTTCGGGAATTTATCCATGATGCCGCCATAGATTATGTCCATCACCGCAAGCATCATGCCCATAGGGTGCAGCACAGCGTGAGCACTTACAAAGTCATAGCCAAACTGCGACATGAGAAGCCCGAAAACTCCATGAGGAATATGCAGCATCAAAGGAACGTCTAGGGCCTCCGCCTCCTCATAGAGGGGGTGAAAGTAGGGGTCTTGGGGTCGCATATTGTTCACCGACGGTTTCATAAAGAAGGCTGGGAAGCCAAGCTCCGTCACAGCACGTCGCAACTCTCGCCGAGCATCATCAATATCCCCAAGCGGCAGCAAAGCTACCCCTCTGAGCCGTTTGGTATCTTCGCTACAGTAATCACGTAGCCAATTGTTGTAACCCTGGGCTACCGACGGAGCGTAGAAGTCCTTACGCATACCCATTTCGGTGCAAAAAAGGAGTGCCTGGTCGATTCCCTCCGAATCCATGTCCTTTAGACGAACGTCGGGGTCCCAGCCGCCAGTACTGCGATTACGGTTGCGGATGGACTCGTATATTTCTTCCTTAGAAGTACCCCGATCGTTGGGGTGTGCCCGGTTCGATAAGAGCTCTTCTTCGAGCTCGGCCCCCTCTTCGGGTGAGAAGTAACTTATCCAGTTGGGCAGACACTCCATGTTGACGTGCCCATCGACGTCAATCACCGGTTTCCCATTGAACATTACTCTCTCATTCCTTTCTGCTCATTTAACCGCCGCGCGCATGGTAGCACAGGCATCTGGACTGTTTCTCGAGCGCACCAGGAATGCTAGTATTGCCACGCTCCGTGAGGGGGACGTAGATGCACTACAACGTGATCTCAACAGACGACCACCTGCAAGAAGCTCCGCATACGTGGACAAGCCGGATGTCGCGCAAATGGGCCGACAAAGCACCGCAAATCAAGACGCTCGACGCGGAGCGTGACACCTGGTTTGTCTACGGAGAGCCTGGCCCCACGCGATTGGGCATCGCCCTTGTTCATGGAGCCTTGCCTGACCGTGCCTCGACTCCCAAACGGTGGGAAGAGGTCCCTGATATCGCCTATGTACCGGGTGCTCGAATCAAAGCGATGGATGAAGATGGCGTAGACGTCCACACTTTCTTCGGCAACATTGCAGGTGTCGCAGGCAACACCTTAAGCAATCCCAAGTTCGACGAGGGCTATCGCATCGAGGCAATCCAAGCGTTTAATGATTTCCAGATCGAGGAATACGCAGAACCTTTTCCGGGACGGTTCATCACTCTTGCTATAGTTCCGCTATGGGACGTGGACAAAGCTGTCGCCGAGGTCCAGCGAACCAACAATCTCGGCATCAAGGGTATTAGCTTCGCCTTCCCTCAACAGTTTGGCTTCCCCCACTTCTCGGACAAATACTGGGATCCACTTTGGCAGGTTTGCCAAGAGACCAATCTTTCGGTGAATCTCCACATTGGTTCAGGCGGAAGCATGGGCGTAGCCCACACCCCCTTCGAAGGCAACGGCACCATGTCCTGGCTGGCCGAAACTTCGACTCGAGCCATCTCAGCCAATACGCAGGTGATGAGCACAGTGCTCTTCTCAGGGATCCTCGAACGCTTTCCTTCCCTGAAGATGGTTTCCTCCGAGAGCGGCCTCGGCTGGGTACCGTACCTGCTAGAAGTCGCCGACCATCAGTGGGAACGGCAGAATCTCGCCCGGGAAGGTATGTCAATGAAGCCAAGCGACTACTTCCACCGGCAATGTTACGTGAATTTCTGGTTCGAACGTATCGGGATCGAGAACAGACACCACATCGGCGTCGACAACATTATGTGGGAATCCGACTTTCCGCACCCAACATGCACATGGCCCAACTCAAGCGACTACATCAAGCGGTCTTTCGCGGGCGTACCCGAAGATGAACAGCGGAAGATGCTCGTGGACAACGCGGTACGGGTCTTTAACCTCGAGCCAAGTGATTGATCCTGGCTCCATAGGGGTCGGCATCCACTTCGCTGGCCGGCAGCTAGAGCGTTGACCCACGGCGGCAGCCGATTTCTGCTTGCTGTCGGAATCTCGCAGGCTATAGCCGGCATCAACACAACCGCCGTCGGCATCGCGCTCCCCGCCATACGCGAGGAGTTCGATATGTCGCTGGCCACGGTGGCCTGGCTTGTCACCATCTATTTAGTGACTGTCGCCGTTGGGCAAATGGTGGGTGGGCGGCTGGGCGACACATACGGCCACCGCCGCGTCTACCTCTTCGGCCTCGCATTGGGACTCACCGCCTCCGTAGCGGCGAGCTTCGCCTGGAGTTTTCCGTCCCTTCTTACACTACGCGTTCTGCAAGGGGTCGGTTTCTCTCTAATTGCACCGAATGCCATGGCCATCCTGGGCAACACGTTTGCTGAACGGGAACGAGGTCGGGCTTTTGGATTCGTCTGGTCGACCGTAATAGGCGGCACAGCCGTCGGCCCGCTCCTAGTTGGCCCGCTAATTGGAATCTCGTGGCGCCTCGCATTCGGAAGCACGGCTATTATCGCGGTGCCTGCAATTATCCTTGCCGTGATAGCCACACCTAGGACGAAATCGGCTCCCTCACGCCAGCCGATGGACATTGCAGGAATTGTCTTGTTGACAACAGCCATCATGGCCTTCGCAGTAGCAACAAGCTTTGTTCCAAATCTCTTGCCCGCCCTCCTCACCGGAGCTTTATCTGCAGCGGCCTTCTTGGGGTTCGTACTTTGGGAACGTCGATATCCACACGCTCTAGTCCAGCCCGCATTAGTTAGGCTCCGATCGATTCGAGCGACAGCGCTAGCGGGGCCCCAGTTTCAAATAATTATCTATACCGTCACGATCGCGACCCCCGTCTTCTTCATTAGTGTGCGCGGTGAATCAGAAGCGGTAGCAGGGGCGATGCTTGCAGCGCTCCTCGTGCCATCCGTACCAGCCTCGATCCTAGGCGGGCGTCTAGCCGACGCTCTAGGCCGAAGAACTCCTGCGCTCCTGGGGGGCTCGATCGCAGCATTAGGCCCCATCGAACTTATGCTGATTGGCGTTGATTCTGGAGCTATTGTGTACGGTACAGGTCTAGCCTTAGTCGGCCTGGGCTTCGGAATTATGCAGGCACCCTTGCAAAGCGCAGTTGTGGAGTCGGCGCCACCAAATATGGCCGCCAGTGCTGGTGGTCTCTATCAACTAAACCGGCAACTCGGCAGCGTCGTAGGAGCCGCACTTTTTGCGGCCATCGTTGGAAGCACAACAGCTGGTTCCGACGTGGCAGACTATCGTGCCCTCTACGCAGTGTTGGGGGCAGCTGGCATAGCTGGTGTCCTTTTCGCTTGTGGCATCCATAATTGGCCAACAACAAACTTCAATAGCGACGGCGGACAAGATCGGGATTCCCTTAGGTTGAGCCCCACCGACGTTTCGCCTAGTATCGTCCCCGGGAGACCAAACCCAGGGCCAAGACTGTAGAAGGAGCATCCATGAGTTACGAAACTATCCTTTATGAAGTCAAAGACCGGGTTGCGACCATCACTCTCAACCGGCCAGACAAGCTGAACGCAATCAGTTACACCATGATGCGTGAGATCAACGAAGCCAGTTGGAAGGCTGAGCACGATCATGATGTATGGACTATCGTGATAACGGGCAAGGGTCGTGCCCTTTGCGCCGGCGCGGACGTTGGACAGATGCCCACCAACAACGGAGGTCTAAATTCAGATGCCATCTGGGGTGAGACTTATCTCGACTCGATGAAGCAATGGGACGCACCCCAAGAAGCCACCCCACCCTATATGCATATGACAAAGCCCATCCTATGCGCGGTGAACGGCATTTGCGCTGGTGCCGGTCTCGACCTAATCACGACAACGGATATTTCTATCGCCTCTGAAGACGCTACTTTCTTCGATCCGCACGTTAGCATTGGCATCGTATCGGGCCGGGAAATGGTGCGCCTCGCGCGCGTCCTGCCTCTTAATATCGCCATGCGCGTGGCCTTGATGGGCAAACACGAGCGAATGACAGCACAACGTGCTTACGAGTTGGGTTTGATCAGTGAAGTGGTTCCGGCAGACAAACTTATGGGCCGCATGTACGAGATTGCAGCCATCGTTAACACTAACGCACCGCTAGCGGTGCGCGGCACTCGTATGAGCATCCGCAAGGGGCTGTCCCTACCCACCTACGAGGCTGAGGTTCTGGCTGAGAGTTACCGCCTCCGCGTAGCGATGTCAGACGACGCTAAGGAGGGGCCACTGTCCTTCCTCGAAGGCCGGGACCCCAAATGGCAAGCCAAATAGAAACCAATCACCTAGGTACGCGGTCTGCCGACCGTTTGTTTCTAGGACCACGTAGAGGAAGCATCGTCTTTTTGGTGGTTCACAGTAACTCGAAGCTCCGCTAATGAGTGTCACGACTATGGAAGACCATCAATCGAGCCGTTGGACCCCGTCACGCATAGCCCTTACGGGGTTACTCTACGCCATCCTAGGTGTTGCCTTGGTCGCGATGATCTTTGTGGCCATCGGAAACTTTGGTTCAACTGAGCAAAAAATCCTTGTCACTCCAGCGACCCTCGCAGCAATGGCCTTTCTGGGACTCCCTGGGGTGTGGGCCATTGAGCGCAATGTGCGTTACCTAGCCTGGTCCGGGGTTTTGGCCACAACATCGCTTGGGATTCTGTTGTTGACCCTAATCTGGGGGGGGGATGAGATCGCCTCTGAGGGATTCGGCAAAACTACGGGAATCATCGCCACTTTGGCCGTGGGATTGAACATCGGTGCCTTAATGAACCGTATGCAGGCACGTGCTCGCGTCCCTCGGATTCTGCAGCGCGTCTCTTATATGCTCACAACACTCTCATCCCTCGCAATCATCATCGCGATTCTGGCCGAAATCTCTGCTGGTGATTACTGGCGCTGCGTCGGCGCAATGTTCATAGGGCTCGTAGCCACTACTGTCGCCGCACCGGTAGCCAACCGGCTGCGAAATCTGCGTAGTCACCCGAGCCCCGTTGACACTCCCCAAGGCCCACTTTAGAGTTACGCCAATCCGGCGCCAAAGCAGGCTCAACTTATGACCTCGCCCGACCAAGCGCGCTCCCCGCTCGACGATATCACCGTTCTTGATCTCACTATCTGGCAGAACGGCCCGTGGGCCACAGTACTGCTCTCCGATATGGGTGCTGACGTAATCAAAATTGAGGATCCAGTCAAAGGAGACCCGGGAAGGGTAACCCGGGTTTATCTCCCTGAGGAAAGACCGGTAAATCACTACTTTCAAACGATGAACCGTAACAAACGTGCAATGACCATCGACCTCAAACAAGAAGAGGGCCGAGAGATTTTCTACCGGCTCGTCGAGAAGGCCGACGTCGTTACACAAAACTTCCGCAAAGGCGTTGTCGAGAAGCTAGGTGTGGATTACGAAACGGTCCGTAAGATAAACCCCCGAATAATCTATGGCTCGGCAAATGGACTAGGCCCCAAGGGGCCAGACGCCAGTCTGGGGGTAATGGACATACTTGGAACCGCCCGCAGTGGCCAAATGTGGTTACTAAGCCATGACGAAGCGGGAAGCATTAGCTATCGCGTGGCGGGTGGCCAGGCAGACCAAACTGGTGCGGTAGTGCTGGCCTACGGGGTCCTTCTTGCCATTATCGCTCGAGAGCGCTTCGGCGTAGGACAACACGTACAGACGTCTCAGCTTGGCGCCGTAGTCATGCTCCAAGCGCTGGCTCTGAACGGATTCCTTTTAAACGGCGACCTGCCCAAAAATCCTGCCCGAGAAACCACCCAGAATGTGATGTGGAACATATACAAGTGCGGTGATGGTAACTGGCTTGCCCTGGGCTGTCCTCAATCTGATCGGTACTGGCATGACTTCGTTCGGATCATGGGCATCGAACAACTCGAGAACGACCCTCGATTCATCAATCACACCGCGCGGCAGACCAGTTCCCCAGAGCTCATTCGTATCGTCGACGAGATTTTCCTCGAGAAGCCGCGCGACTATTGGCTAAAAGCATTTGCAGATGTCCAGATCTCAAGTGCGCCGGTCCAAGACTACCCCCAACTCCAAAATGATCCGCAAGTTCTAGCGAATGAATACATCACCAAGGTGCCCCACCCTGAACTAGGCCACATCACGGAGGTGGGTGTTCCTGTCGCACTTAGCGAAACCCCTGGCTACGCCAGGCATTCAGCCCCCGAGTTCGGTCAGCACACCGAAGAAGTGCTGCTTGCTAACGGATACGACTGGGAGCAGATTGAAGGCTTCCGTGAGCGCAGTGTGATTTAGATGGCGCGCACATATCCAAACTCTCACCTGACATGATGAAGACTCCCTTGCAGGAAGCCGCTGCCATCACCGGCATTGGTCAGACCGAGTTCTCACAAGGTTTGAACCGTAGTGTGATGGACATGGCTGCTGAAGCGATCCTAAAAGCCATCGACGACGCCGGTCTCAAACCAGCAGACATCGATGGCATGTCTCGCTACCACATGCAGGACGAGTGGGAAAACTGGATTCAGGGTGCTGTAGGGTTGGGGGAGATCACCTACTACGCTGATCAACCCCACGGTGGTGGCTCTTATGGTGGCGTAATCATCTCTGCCGTTATGGGAATTGCTACCGGCCTCTGCAACCACGTTATTGCTTTCCGTTCACGCGCTCGTGGCCGCAAGTCTGTCTTCGGTCCTGGAGGTGATCAAGGTGGAAGGCCGTGGGAAAAAGTGGAAGCTCGCATCCCCGGTACCCAGCAATACTTCCGCCCGTTTGGCCTCCAGAACCCAGTCCAAGAGATGGCCTGCATTGCACAGAGGTACATGCACGACTACGGAATTACCGAAAACCACTTCGCCAACGTCTCAATCGCACTCCGTAACCATGCAGTTCGTAACCCCCTGTCTGTAATGGGTCGCCGCGGCCCCATCAGCCGAGAAGAGCATCATGAGTCCCGTATGATCGCAGACCCAATCCGTCTTCTGGACTGTTGTATCGAAACAGATGGCGCTGTCGCTGTTGTCCTCTCTCGCGCAGAGGAGGCGAAGAATCTTCGCCACCCACCTGCCATCGTCCACACGATGGCCCAACACACCCAGCCCGCGCACTATCACCTCACCGAATGGTGGCGATGGAAGCGAGACGACATGGCTCTGGAGCTTGGACACCGTCTCTTTGAGAATTCCGATTTCAAGCCTGGCGAGATTGACGCGGCGATGCTGTACGACCATTTCACTCCGATGGTCCTGTTAGCGCTAGAGGACCTTGGCTTTTGCGACCGTGGCGACGGAGGAGTCTTTTCAGATAATGGTGCCCTAGAGGGCCCGCACGGGCGGCTTCCAATCAACACCCACGGCGGACAGCATTCAGAGGCGTTTATCCATGGCTTCAACAATGTTAGCGAGGCTGTCCGCCAAATCCGAGGCACGTCGACGACACAGGTTCCCGACGCTAAGGCGGTTGTTGTTTCGGCGGCCAGCAGCGACCCCACAGGCGCGTTCATCCTGAGAGCGGATTAAGGGGATATGAGCAAGCTTTGGTGGCAGGACCAAGTCGCGATCACCGGCAGCGGCCAGACTGAGTACTCGCGCGGGCGCAATAGGTCTGAATGGGACATGGCCGCAGAGGCAATATTCCAAGCGATCGCTGACGCCGGCCTGAAACCCGAGGACATCGATGGCCTATCCACGTACAACATGCAGTACGAAGGCTTCAACAACTACATGCACCAACTGCTTGGGCTCGGGAACATGAGCTACTACGTCACCCAGCCCCACGGTGGTGGATCCTACGCCTCAACGTTGGCTCATGGAGCTCTCGGCGTCGCCTCAGGTCAGTGCAAACATCTCGTCGCCTTCCGCTCTCGAGCCCGCGGCCGTAAATCCGTGTTTGGGCCTAGCATGGACCAAGGCGGTCGACCTTGGGAAAAGATTGAGCCACGGATTCCCAACGGCTGGCAGTATCACGTTCCCTTCGGACTCCAGAGTCCCGTGCAAGAGGCAGCCACCATAACCACCCGGTACATGCACGACTATGGGTGGACAGAGGACCACCTAGGGAACGTTGCAGTCGCACTTCGCACTCATGGTTCACGTAACCCTAGGGCAGTCATGCAAGCGCCAATATCTTTAGAGGATCACAACAATTCACGCATGATTTCCTATCCCTTGCGTCTGCTTGACTGCTGCATCGAAACGGATGGCGCCTGTGCAGTTGTCGTATCCCACATGGATTACGCCAAAAATGCTACCACGCCTCCTGCCGTCTTCCACGCATAAAGTCAAAGCAACCAGCCAGCCCATTACCACCTGACTGAATGGTTTCACCGCAAAAGATGGGACCGGGAGACTATCGGCCCGCATCTAGGCGATCGACTATTCGCCCAATCCGACTTCAGTCATGACCAGATAGCAGCGCTGATGGCTTACGCCCACTTCACACCATTCGTGATCCTTTCCATCGAAGACCTTGGCTTTTGCAAACGCGGAGAGGGCGGCGCCTTCACCGAGAATGGGGCTCTGATGGCTCCCGGTGGCAAGCTGCCAGTCAATACCCACGGTGGCCAGCACTCGGAGGCGTTTATACATGGCTTCAACAACGTCCTCGAGGCCGTACGCCAAATCCGGGGCACGTCAACGTCCCAGGTTCCAAACCCGCAAGCTGTGGTGGTCATCGAAGCCTTAACTGACCCATGCGGCGCCTTCATACTAAGGAGCAATTAGCAGCCATGACTCAGACCAGCCCCAACACCACCTTCTCGCCCTACGCGGGCTTACCCTTACCCCAACCGTCGTGGGACAACTACAAATTCTGGGAGTTTTGCCACGCACACGAGCTGCGCGTACAGAAGTGCACTGACTGCGCGGCCCTCCGGTACTACCCCCGCCCCGCATGTCCCGAATGTCACTCGATGAAGTTCGAGTGGGCGAAGATGAGTGGCAAAGGGACCGTCTACACCTACACAATCGCTCACCATCCCGTCCTGCCCTATTTCGCGGACAAGGTTCCACTGCCAGTCGGTGTCATAAAACTCACAGAAGGTGAGGTCTACATGGTCGGGCGCTTGATGGATATTGACCCTACTGAAGTCGAGATAGGTATGCCCGTCGAGGTCATGTTTGAAGACGTGGCCGAGGACATCAGCCTTCCTCAATGGCGTAAGGCCTCCTAACCAACGTTGGCCACAAACTCTCGTTTAGTTCCGCTCCGCGATTTGTTGGTTGTCGAGATTGCGTCCAACGTGGCCGGACCATATTGCGGAAAACTACTACACGGTCTCGGCGCTAGAGTGGTAAAGATTGAGACCGAAGACGGCGATCCGTCCCGCGCCTACGGACCCTTTCCCGATTCAACGCCCAACCCCGAGCTCAGCGGCCTTTTCATCTACTGCAATGCGGGTAAGGAGAGCGTTGTCCTTGACCTCGAGGATCCGGCGGCACTTCGTCACATTCAACTCCTCTTGGCACAAGCAGACGTACTTATAGATGATCTTGCACCTTTAAAGGCTCAAGGTCTGGGCCTCGATCAAACCAACCTAGCCGTATCCAACCCCAAGCTGATACAGACCTCCATAACGCCGTTCGGCCATTTGGGACCATACGCAGACTGGAAGGCTCAACACCTCACCATCTCTCACGCTGGTGGGGAGGGCTACACCATGCCAGGTCCCATTGGGCACCCGAAAGATCTTTACGGGGATAGGCCCCCTGTCCAAGCGGGAGGCCTAATCTGTGACTACGCCGCGGGTCTGGCCGCAGCCATGGGCACTCTAGCAGCGTTAGCAGAACGCGACATCACCGGGCTCAGCCAACACGTCGACATAGCACGATGGGAGGTAGAACTACTAGCGAATCGTCAAAGCCTCGACTACGGAATTAACCGTGGCCGCCGATCCGCTCGTTACAGCCTCAACACACCTTCCCAAATGCTCTTCCCCTGCAAGGACGGCCTACTATTCTTAACGTTCCACCGACAAGAGCAGTTCGAGCGCCTAACCGTACTCTTGAACCGCCCCAGCCTCGTGGACGACCCAAATTTTGCTACTGCCGAGGCACGCCTGAATAACCTACCTACGATCTATGAGGAAATTGCAACTTGGCTTGCTGACAAGGAGGCCGAACAGGTCTTCGACTTAATGGAGAGTAGGGGCATGATCGTCGCTTACTATCCAACTCCGTCCCAAGTCCGCAAGACGGAACAGGTCCGCGAGCTCGGTCTCTTCAGTGAATATCAAGCACCCGACGGCACACGACTTCAACTACCTCAGCCATTCTATTTTTCCGCCTGTGAATTTGACACTCTCCAGGCACCTAGACTCGGGGCACATACGACCAACGTCCTCGCAGAAATTGGCCGAACCGTTGCCCCGCCAGCAGATCGCGCGCCTCAACATCAAGTTACGAGAACAGGCCCCACCGGTCCTCTGTCTGGAATTCGAATCCTAGAGTTTACATGGATACTCGCTGGTCCTTTTGCCACACACCTGTTGAGCTGTCTGGGTGCGGACGTTATTAAGGTTGAATCATCACAGCGCCTGGATACCGCCCGATTCGAGAACTTCGTTCCCGTCGAAGGTGCTGACCCGGATCTGTCGCACGACTTCGCTTATGTCAATCACAACAAACGTAGCGTCGTACTCGATCTGAAGCACCCCGCGGCGCTAGACGTCGTCTACGACCTTGTAAAAACGTGTGACGCCGTCGTAGATAATATGCGCCCGGGCGTCATGGAAACCCTCGCTTTGGGGCCGGAGATCCTGAATCAACACAACCCAACACTGGTGACCATGTCTGCGTCGGGGTTTGGTCCCACCGGTCCCCGGAAAGACTACCCGGCAATCGCGGCAGTTTTCGCGGGGTCTAGTAGTTTTAGCGGCATCACCGGGTATCCGGATGGGCCACCAACGGTAACCCAAACGCCTGTCGATGTGAGAGCCGCAACCACTATCGCTTTTGCGTTGCAAGCAGCTCTTCTTGAACGAACTCGAACGGGGCGTGGGGTGCACCTTGACGTAGCCTCATTCGCATCCATCGTCTGCCTAATCGGACACGTCTTCGCCGAAGCTCAGCTGTCTGGAAAGGAACCGATGCGTGGAGCGAATGCCCATCCATACCTGGCACCACATGGCGTCTATCGGTG
>CAZUGG010000001.1:0-5149 GCA_964619905.1 uncultured Dehalococcoidia bacterium | reverse complement strand
CCCTCTGGGGAACGCCTTATACATAGCGGTGTCTACCAAGCCCGACCCGACGTCGGCGCTGTGGTACACACCCATTCCACCTATGCCAGCGCATTGGCAGTCGCTCACCGATCGTTACCGCCCGTCATCGATGAGATGGTAACGTCGCTCGGAGGAGAGATCGCTGTGACTTCTTACGCCTTTCCGAGCACAGAGGATCTGGCAGCCCAGGTCGTAGAAAGCCTCGCTGACCGTAACGCCGTGCTGCTCGCGAATCATGGAGTCGTCGGTCTTGGAAAGGAGCCGCGCGATGCCCTATCCGCATGCGAGCTTGTTGAGCGAGCCGCAAAAATCTACGCCATCGCGACCCTTCTGGGCGGCGCACATAGTCTACCCACCGACATCATCCACACAGAAATAGCGCTCTTTAAAATGATGCGCGCTGCATCTCAGGGAGATGAAACTCCATGAAAGTTCCCAGCTTCTTACTCAAAAGACTCTATGTGAAGGGCAGCTTGCGCAACACCAACAACGGCTTCGAGTTTCGACTAAAGAATGGCCTCGGCTCTGGATACGCGTACGGATTGCCGCCATTGAAAGTGGACGATGAGGAACTGGCGGCAGAAGAAACCTCTTTCTCCGTAGACGGCAAGTCACTGAAATTCCCCGAGGTCAGCAAGGATAATCCGGCCAGCCTGTCGATGAATCGGGAGGCGATCATCACAGTGAACGGACGCAAACTGAACCCAGGCCCCCACAAGGTGACGATGGCGTTCACAGTCGCCGGTCTGGGGGAACTTCGGTTCGACCTAGTCGACAACTTGAACGAGGACTAGGTCCCCTTAGGTGTGCCGTGACCGCCGCCGCCAGGAGTCTCAATCGTGAGAATGTCTCCCGCTGCGAGTTCGACTTCCGCTTTCGACGGTATCGTCTCCTCTGAACCGTTGCTACGACGAATTGTGTTGGTCCCACAAGCGCCGGGTTGGCCACCAACCAATCCATAAGGCCGGGTTTTTCGGCGATCCGAGATCACGCTTAGCGAAACCGGCGCGAGAAACTCAATGCTGCGTCTGATCCCGTCTCCACCGCGAGCGCACCCATCACCACCCGACCGACGTCGAATCGCGTATTCCCGAACACGCAGAGGCATCTCGAATTCCAATACCTCCGTCGGCGTGTTTAGTGTATTCGTCATATGCGTATGTATCGCAGAGATGCCTCCCAATCCATGACGTGCGCCCATGCCTCCCGCAATCGTTTCGTAATAGGCGAATTGACGTTTTTGCGTGGCGTCGTAACCACCAAAGGCGACATTGTTCATCGTTCCCTGGCTGGCCGCTGGGATACGTTCAGGGATTGCTTGGGCCAGGGCACCATAAAGGACATCCACAATTCGTTGAGAAGTCTCGACGTTGCCTGCGGAGACGGCGCGAGGCGGGCTCGCAGCGACAACGCTACCAGCTGGTGCAATAAGCCGGGCCGCGGCGAGGCATCCCTCGTTAGCGGGCACATCTTCACCGGAAATTGAAAGTAGAACATAGAGTAGCGCGGAAGCAGTAACCGACTTTACTGCATTTACCGGACCCCTGACCTCGGGCGCAGTGCCAGTGAAATCTGCGACCAAATCACGGCCAGTCACAGTGATGGTTACGGCGATGCAAATCGGCTTGTCGCTCAAACCATCGCCGTCGAGCACGTCTTCAAAATGATATTCCCCGTCAGGGATACTTTCGATCGCAGCGCGCGTCAGGGTCTCAGCGTAACGAAGCAGCTCAGCCATATGGTCTTGCACAACACCTAGCCCATAATCATCCACGATCTCAACTAGTCGAGCAGATCCAACACCTATACAGGCAATCTGAGCCGTCAGATCACCACGGCGCTCGTCGGGTGTCCGGGAGTTTCGACAGATCACATCGAAAACGCCCTCATTTGTTTTCCCTGCCACTAACAGCTTCACTGGCGGGATGATTAACCCTTCTTGTAACAATTCCGTCGCCATCGGCATGGAGCCAGGTGATGATCCCCCAACGTCTGCATGATGGGCTCTGTTAGCAACATAGCCAATCAGAATGCCGCCCTTATCGTGTACAGGTGCCACCATAGTAATATCAGGCAGATGTGTTCCTCCGACATAAGGATCGTTGAGGATCGCGATATCCCCACAATCGAGAGACAACGATGTCACCACCGCCTCGACCGAAGCCGGCATTGATCCGAGATGAACCGGGAGATGCGCCGCTTGAGCCACCAGGCGTCCTTCTGGGTCAAAGACCGCGCAGGAATAGTCCCTGCGTTCCGTGATATTTACCGAAAACCCGGAGCGTCCGAGAACTACCCCCATTTCCTCGGCAATAGAGGCAAAGAGACCCTTGAAGATCTCGAGCGAGATCGCGTCCATCACGTATCCCTGCACAGGATCAGGTTGGATCTGGCATCACGATGCGCGGACCAGTTGGGTGGCACTACAGTGGTGGCATCGTATTGGGCCAAGATAGCCGGACCCACAATCGAATCATCACCAACATCCGCGCGGTCCAAGATCCGCACTTTTTCAGCGTGTCCCCCAAAGAAAACGGCTCTTTCCCTCGGAGCGAAACCAGCCCCACCTCGAGGTTGTGGGATTGTCCCCGATGCTGCTCCCGGGGCGAGAGTCCGCACGCGAACATTCACGATCTCAATCTCACGGGCCTCGTGGGCGTGACCGAAACGGACGCGATGTGATTCATGGAAGGCCTCCGATAATTCGTCAGCGGTCTCGCTGTCATACGGCACGTTGAGTTCGAAGGATTGGCCACGGTATCGCATATCGAGACTCGCCTCCGTAACTACCCTCTCCTGAATTACATCCATGCCACCCATGTCCGAAATCCCGTGTTCGACCAGAGTCGAGATGGATTTCCGGATAGCGTCAATGGGGATTGGGGCACCACTGAGCATGACCGTTGCTGAGTAACTTCGGGTGATATCGGCAACGGTCATCCCCATGGCGGACAACACCCCTGGGTTGGTTGGAACAAGCACTCGACGTATATCTAGTGAATCTGCGACTTCACACGCATGAAGAGGGCCTGCGCCACCAAATGCGACGATGGTGAACAACCGCGGGTCGAAGCCCCGCTCGACTGAAATTACTCGGATCGCGCGAGCCATGTTAGCGACGGCGACTTTGACAACCCCATCTGCAGCCGCTTCTTTATCGGTCCCCATCCCTAATCCAAGTCTTTGGAGAGCGTCTCTCGCTCGTTCGAGATCAAGCTCACGTCCGGAAATGGTGAAGTCTCCGACGCCAAGCCTGCCAAGTACAAGGTCCGCATCGGTCACGGTCGGCTCTTCGCCCAACCCATATGCTGCTGGCCCGGGATCCGCCCCCGCAGATTCAGGCCCCACGCGCAGAGCTCCACCGGGATCAATCCGTGCTATTGATCCACCCCCGGCGCCGATGCTGTAAATGTCGATGGCTGGAGTCCCAATAGGCAAACCCGCGAGGGTCCAGGCGTTGGTAGTCGGAACA
Source organism: uncultured Dehalococcoidia bacterium (assembly GCA_964619905.1). GTDB lineage: Bacteria > Chloroflexota > Dehalococcoidia > SHYB01 > SHYB01 > DAOUKH01. Next base: position 1,656 of record CAZUGG010000001.1, on the reverse strand, counting down.
GTTCCATCGCAGAGACTCACATCAGTGGAAGTTCCGCCCATGTCGAAGCAAATGGCCTTATCAAATCCAGCATCTTTAGCAAGCTTGTACGCCCCCACAACGCCGCCGGCCGGCCCACCCGAGATCGTTTCGACGGGGCGACTCACTGCTGCTTCGGCAGTCACAGATCCTCCCGAAGATTGAATGACACGAATGTCGGACCGCAGAACATCGGCCAGGCTCGACAGATAACCATGGACAGATGGCGCCACAAAAGCGTTAATTACCGTTGTGCTGGTGCGTTCGTACTCCCTGTATTCGGGTAACACCTCGTGAGAAACGTAAACGAATGGACTAACGCCACTTTTGGTCAAGGCCTTCCGAAGTAACAGCTCGTGTTCAGGGTGTAAAAAGGAAAATAAACAAGAGATAGCGACCGAGTCAGCACCCGATGCCAGAACCTGGCCGGCAATTCTTCGGGCGGCATCTTCGGTGAGCGGTTCGATTACCGAACCATCTGCGGACACTCTTTCAGGCACGCCAAATCGCCGTTCTCGCGGAACGAGAGGGCTAGGGCGTTGGACCCAGATGTCGTACAGCTTCTCGCGGTCCTGTCTGCCGATTTCGAGCACGTCCTCAAATCCCTCTGTAGTCACCAACGCGGTCTTGGCTCCCTTACCTTCGAGCACAGCGTTCGTCGCGACGGTAGATCCGTGTACCACGAGTGCCACTTCCGGATCGCCGAGGTCGCGCAGCCCTCGAAGCACTCCTAGGGATGGGTCTTCGGGAGTCGTTGGCGTCTTATGTACACGCACTCCAAAGTGATCAACAAGGTAGAAGTCGGTGAAGGTGCCACCGACGTCCACCCCGACTACAGCGGCTGGTCGAATAGAAGTCATATCGAGCTATTTTACCGGGCAATCAGGAAGGTCATGAACCACAAGCGGGGCCTAACTATCGACATCTTGTGATACCCAGGGCTATTCTGAGGGACCTCTTTGAACTATCCCGCTGAAGGAGTGCCATGGAACTCAAACAAGGCGACAAAGCCCCCGATTTCTCTTTGCTTGCAACGACAGGCCAAACTATTTCTCTTAAGAACCTTGCTGGCAAGAAAGTGGTCCTTTACTTTTATCCAAAAGACAATACTCCTGGCTGCACTACGCAGGCATGCGCTTTCCGCGACGCAAACAATGCTTTAGAGGCAGCCGGAGCCACGGTACTCGGGGTGAGTGCGGATAGCCTTAAGTCTCACGAGAACTTCTCCGGGAAGCACAATCTGAACTTCCCCTTGCTTTCAGACCCCGAAAAGGTTGCCGCCAACGCCTACGGTGCCTGGGGGGAGAAGAAAAACTACGGGCGCACCTACATGGGCATGAAGCGCATGACCTTCCTTATCGATGAGAACGGAAACATCGAAAAAATATGGCCAGCAGTGAAGGTGAAGGACCACATCGACGATGTGCTAAGAGAGGTGAAGGGGTCGTAAGCTACTTCTTGCCCATGTGAATGGGCTCCTTCAGCTTTTCAATGAACTGATCGACGGGGATTGCGGGAAGGGTGGTGATACTCACAGTCCCTCTAGATCCCAGATCAACGGAGAGATGGGCAATTGTCTCATTGTCAGGCGCCTCCACTACCGTCAGGAAATCGTACTCCCCCATTAACGCGTACTGC